>JAJXXL010000363.1 GCA_021781115.1 Planctomycetota bacterium | reverse complement strand
TTCCATCATCCCGCGGGCTGTTTGCTGGCAAATGAAAATCGTCGACAGCAAGTTGCGGTCGAGCACGCTGCGAACATCGACTTCTTTGATGTGGACGGCGTCATTCGGGTTCGGTTTGCCTCCGGCTGCCGCAATGTCGCCTCCCGCGTTGTGTACGAGAATGTCAATTGGCCCCAACCAGGCCGCCACTGCGGCGGCGACCCGTTCGGCCTCGGCGGCCTGGCTCAGATCACCGAGAATTCGCAAAGTGCGCACACCATGCGTGTCACCGATCTGGCGGGCCGTCTCCGTCAGGGTGGTGCCTTCGTTGTATTCCGCGGGGCCGTCTTCCCGCAGGCCGTGCACACCAATGGCACAGCCCAAGGCGGCCAGCCGTTCGGCAAACGCTCGGCCCAGGCCGCGCCCCGCCCCGGTGACCAAGGCTGTTTTTCCTGACAGGTAGCGATGTGGGGCAGGGTTCATGGGTGGAAAAATCCTGTAGAAAAAGTGTTCGGTGGTCAGAGAACGACGGCTGACGCGGGGAGGGAAGCCGTTGTCATGTCTATGTGACTGTGCTGCGGGATGTTGTAACGCGGCTGACGATGCGCGCCCCAGCGGGGCGCCGGAGCTCACCCACGAACCCTCCTGCAATCGGCTGACTGCGCCTCAGCGTTCTGCCGTTCGAGCGCTAGGGCAATGAGAGCCGCAGTTACCGCAGGGCGGCGATTGTGGCCCGCATGAAGGCGGGAAGGTCATCGGGCTTGCGGCTGGTAATCAGGCGGCGGTCGCATACGACCTCTGCGTCGATCCATTCGGCTCCGGCATTTTCCATGTCGTCGCGAATGGCAAAAAAACTGGTGACTTTGCGGCCTTTGAGCGCTCCGGGCGCTGAACACAACATCCACCCGCCGTGACAAATGGCCGCGACCACTTTATCCTGGTGCATGGCATCGGCCACGATGCGGTTGATTGCCTTATGCCGCCGCATGTGGTCGGGGGCGTATCCGCCCGGAATGATCAGGCAGTCGTAATCGCGCATCTGCACATCGGCGGCGGCCTTGTCGCTGACAGCCGGGTAGCCAATTTTCGAAGGATACGAAACGCCCGCTTCCAGCCCCACAAGAATCGCCGCGGCACCTTCTTCGCGCAGCCGGTACAGCGGGTACCAGACTTCCAGTTCCTGGTAAAGCTGGTCGACCAGCACGATGGCTTTCTTGCCGGCAAGGCTCATGAGAATGCTCCTGCGTGTGATGCCGGTCGGGCGCGCGGCGCCGTGACGCGCCGCCGGAAGCTTTGCAAAATTCCTGCAGCGCCGCGGCGTGCACTATAAACCCGCGCCGGTTCTACGACAATTCGACGAGGGGTGTGCCCGAGGGAAGCACGCTGATCGGGCGACCGGCGGCATTCAGGTACTGGCGCGTCGGGTCGACCCCGAGGTGCCGGTACACGGTCGCCAGCACATCCTGCGGCGACTTGGGGTTTGCCTTGGGAAATGCCCCCTTGGCGTCGGATTCGCCCACAACGCGGCCGCCCTGAACCGGGCCGCCTGCCAGGGCCGCGCTGAACACATTAGGGTAATGATCGCGCCCGGCGTCGTTGTTCACGCGCGGCGTGCGGCCGAACTCGCCCCAAGCGACGACGAGCGTCGATTCAAGCAGGCCGCGTTGTTCGAGATCGTCGATCAGGGCGGTATAGGCCTGGTCCCACCGGGGCAGGAACCCGCGCCGCAACGAGTCGAACCCGAGCACGTGCGTATCCCACCAGCGCAAATCGACCGTTACGAGGCGAACCCCGGCCTCAACCAGCCGGCGGGCCAGCAGCATCCGCTGGCTCCAGTTGGGCGCCCCGCAACGATTGGCGGCGCCGGGGTCGAATGCTGGCATGAAGCCATATCGCTCGCGAATTTGGAGCGGTTCCTGGTCGAGGTCAAAGGCATCGCGGGCCGCCGTCGACGTGAGAATGCCCCAGGCAATCTGGTGAAACCGGTCGACCGCTTCGAGCTGGCCGCGAGCGTCGACGTCGCTGCGTAGCCGGTCGAACCCGGTCAGCAGCGTCCGCCGGTCGCTCAGCCGATCGACCGAAACGCCTTCGGGGGGCGTAAAATTGGGAACCCGAAACGGGCCGGGGCTGGCAGGGTCGGCCAGCGTTTCGAACGGTTTGTACGCCACGCCCAGGTAGGCCGAACCGGCGCCCGGCAGCATACGTGGAATCATGACATATGCGGGCAATTGTGGATTCAGGCGGCCCAACTGCTCGGCCACGATCGAACCGCAACTGGGGTGCGAGTTTTCATCGGGCGTGGGGCCGGCGGGGTAGCCGGTGAAGCAGATCTGGTCGCCGGTCGAATGGCCGGCGTCGAAATGATTCAGGCTGCGCACGATCGACCATTTGTGCATGATCTGCGCCGAGCGCGGCAGCATGTCTGACAAGAGAATTCCGGGAACGTTCGTGCCTGTCACCCCGAACTCACCCCGGTATTCGAGTGGGGCATCGGGTTTCGGATCCCACATATCAATATGGCTCGGGCCGCCCCGCATCCAGAGAATGATCACCGAATTCGGGCGACTGGCCGACCCTGCTTCCGCTTCCAGCCGCAACAACTGCGCCAGGCTCAGGCCGGCATTGCCCAACAGGCCGGCTTTGAGAAACCCCCGGCGATCGACCCGCAGGTTTTCGAGAAATTCGCCGCAACCTGACACCCGCGTCGTTCGCAACATAAACAGCCCTCGCAGGACGAACCGACCTGATATTTACCAAACACGACGAACTCGGGGGCGGCAGCGCACACAGCCGCAGCAGGGCCAAGCCTGATCAGCCCGTTGAAAAACGCACCTCCACACCGAGCCGCGACCGTAAGGCCGTGTTTTCCAGCGACCCCCTGGCAAGCCGTACCGCTTCCTCATGGTCGCGGCTCGTTTTTCACGCGACCGTCAAGTATATCGACCCGCGACGAACGCATCAAGAACTGATAATGTATTGTGGCGGATGAATTTCGGCGAGATGCTCGGCTAGCTGCCAGCGTCGCGGAGCGTGCAGCCAGCAAACTATGCTGCAGAGCGATCCTGCATGGATTTCTCGGAAAAACTGGACGGTTGACGCCCGCTTGCGCTATAATGGCTTAGCCATCGCTTTGGCGGCCTGTTTGTGGCCGTGGCGTCTTGACCCGTCAGCGGGCGATCTGGAAATGTCGACTTCCCCAATTCAAAATTGTTCGAGCTGTTTAAAAAGCGCCTTCGGCCGCGGCTGGAAGACGTGGGGGGGCGTGTGCATCTTGTTCGCCGCGCAAGCGATGCTGGTTTCGCCCGCCAAGGCAAGTTGCGGGCATTACGTCGTGGTGGGTGGGGGCGGACATTCGAAGATCAGTCAGCACGACGCCACAATGCAGCTTGCAATGCACGACCCGGCGGGCGTGCCTGGTCGAGACGTCTTGGGCGATCGGCCCGCCCCGCCAGCGCAGGGCACACCTGAGTGCCACGGGGCAAATTGCCAGGCGCTGCCGCCCAGCAACTTTCCGGCTTCGAAGGCATCGGTGAGCCAGGGCGAACAGGCAGCGTGCCTGCCCGGTTCGGCCGACGCGGGCTCAGGGGTGTGTCGCCCGTGGCACGGCGCCGCCCTGCCCCGCGCGACCGAAAACTATCGACAGGCGATCGAGCATCCTCCGCGGTATCTGTACCTCGGATCCGATTGAGTGACCGAGGGGCGCTGCGCGGCGCGAACCGCCGCGAGGTGGCTTTGCCTTGCGTCGGCAAGCGCCTGCGAGCTTCGGCCCGCAGCATTTCCCGCGGTCTTTCGACGATGCACGAACGCCTGTCGAGGATTGTCAGATGTCGAGTGAAACTGCGGCGGCCGCGGCGGCGCGGCCGCGGCCCAAGGGGTATGTACCCGCCGTCAGCCCGCGGCTGAAAAAACTGTTGTACGTCGTGTTCGGGTTGACGGCCCTGCTGGGTGCCAATTCGGGCTACCTGTCGAGCATTACGGCGCTCGAATTCTGGACGGGGCGGACTTATCAGAATCATTTCTACCAACTCATGTTTCTGGGGCACCTGGCCCTGGGCGTTCTGCTTCTTGGGCCGTTCCTGGTTTTCGCCCTCGTGCACCTCGTGGCTGCCCGCGGCCGCCGCAACAAGCGGGCAATACGGGTCGGGTACGCGCTGCTGGCAGCGTGCCTGGCGGTGTTGATTACCGGTGTGTTGCTGGTGCGGGTTGGCGGCTTCGATTTGAGGCACCCGCTGACCCGGCAAACCGTGTATTGGCTGCATGTGGCCGGGCCGGTTGCCGCGGCCTGGCTGTACTGGCTGCATCGGCTGGCCGGCCCGCGGATCAAATGGCGGCTGGGTCTGGCGTATTTCGGCGTGGTGGGGGCGGCTGTGCTGGCGATGGTGGGGTTGCATTCGCAGGATCCCCGGCGGTGGAACGTGGCCGGGCCGGCGGAGGGCGAACAATATTTTCAACCGTCGCTGGCCCGCACGGCGACCGGCAATTTCATACCGGCCCGCGCCCTGCAAATGGATCATTACTGCCTGAAGTGCCACCAGGATGCGTACAACGGCTGGTTCCACAGCGCGCACCGGTTCAGTTCGTTCAACAACCCGGCCTACCTGGCGAGCGTTCGCGAAACACGCGAAGTGTCGCTGAAGCGCGACGGGAGCGTCAAGGCGTCGCGGTGGTGTGCGGGCTGTCATGACCCGGTGCCGTTCTTCAGCGGTGCGTTCGACGACCCGAAGTTCGATGATGTGCACCACCCGACGTCGCAGGCGGGCATCACCTGTACGGTGTGCCACGCCATGACGCACATTCAAAGCACGCGGGGCAACGCCGATTACACCATCGAAGAGCCGGTGCATTACCCGTTTGCGTACAGCGACAACCCGGTGCTGCAAAAGATCAACGAGCATCTCGTCAAGGCCAAGCCGTCGTTTCACAAAAAACAGTTTTTCAAGCCGTTCATGAAATCGGCCGACTTCTGCTCGACGTGCCACAAAGTGCACATTCCCTATGCACTCAACCATTACAAAGAGTTTTTGCGTGGACAGAATCACCACGACACGTACCTGCTCAGCGGCGTGTCGGGGCATGGCGCCCGAAGTTTTTACTACCCGGAAAAAGCGGTGACGAATTGCGCGGGGTGCCACATGCCGCTCAAGCCTTCGGCCGATTTCGGCGCAAAGCTCTTCGCCGGGGCCGACAAGTTAAGCATTCACGACCACCTGTTTCCCGCGGCCAACACCGGCCTGGCGCACCTCCAGCAATTGCCGGAGGTCGTCAAGGCGCACCAGGAGTTCCTCAACGGGGTGGTGCGGGTCGACATTTTCGGGGTCAAGGAGGGGGCCGCGATCGACGGCCCCTTGCACGCCCCGTTGCGACCGATCGTGCCCGCACTCAAGCCGGGCGGTTCCTACCTGCTGGAAACGGTGGTTCGCACGCTGAAAGTCGGGCACCCGTTTACGCAGGGCACCGTCGATTCGAATGAAGTCTGGCTCGATGTGACCGTAAAATCGGGCGACCGCGTCATCGGCCGTAGCGGCGGCATCGACGCACAGCGCGAAGTCGACCCGTGGTCGCATTTCATGAATGTGTTCATGATCGACCGCGACGGCAACCGCATCGACCGCCGCAACCCGCAGGATATTTTCGTCCCGCTGTACAACCATCAGATTCCGCCCGGGGCGGGGCAGGTGGCGCACTACGCGCTGCATTTGCCAGTCGACGTTGCCGAACCGGTCACGGTCGAAGTCAAGTTGCAGTACCGGAAGTTCGACAAGATTTACATGGACTTTGTCACCCGCTCGGCCAAGCCGGGCGACAACCCGATTCCTGGCTATGAGCGGGGCCGGCCCTATTTGAACGACCTGCCAATCACCACCCTCGCCGCCGATATGCTTACGTTTCCAGTACAGGGCGTCGCCGCGCCGGTGGCAAACCTCGATGTCAAAATTCCCGCCTGGCAACGCTGGAACGACTACGGCATCGGGCTGCTGCTGGAAGGCGAAGCGGGTTCGGCCAAGGGCGAACTGTTGCAGGCGGCCGCCGCGTTTCAGGAAGTCGAAAAGCTCAACCGCTTCGACGGACCGCTCAATCAGGCGCGGGTGTATTTTCGCGAGGGCCGGCTGGACGAAGCGGTCGCTGCGCTCCGCCGGGCAGCCGGGTATCGCGAGCCGCCCGCCCCGCCCTGGACGATCGCCTGGCTGAGCGGGCTGGTCAACAAGCAACAGGGGCACCTCGACAAGGCGATTGAAAACTTTCGCAGCGTGCTCGACGATCGGACCGCCGAAATGCAGAGCCGCGCGTTCGACTTCAGCCTCGACTACGAAGTGATCAATGAACTGGGGCTGACGCTGTTCGAACGCGCCAAGCAGGAGCGTGGCTCCGATCGCCGGGCAGCCCGCGACGACTTGCTCCGCCGCGCCGCCGAGCAGTTTCAAAACACTCTGGCCATTGATTCGGAAAACGTGACGGCGCATTACAACCTGGCGCTGCTGTACGAGCAGTTGGGTGAACCCGACCGCGCCGCAGAGCACCGGCGGCTGCACGCCCGCTACAAGCCCGACGACAATGCCCGGGGGCGGGCCATGGCCCTGGCACGACAGAAGTACCCTGCGGCGAATCAGGCCGCGGAAGCGATTGTGATTTACCCTCTGGATCGTCCCGGCGCGCCCGAATTGGGTTTACCGCGGGCCGCAGAGGCCGCGTCCCCTGTCGGAGGTGCCCAGTGAGCGAAGAAAACCGTCCCGGCCTGTCCGCCCCGCATGAATCGCCCGGCGACGACGACGTCGATGACGCCGTGATCGGCCGCGCGTTTCGCTGGTCGCTCGCGGCAATCGGGGCCTTGGCGATTCCCGTTGCTGTGGGCGTGTCTATTTACAATCGACCGGTGCGGCCGATCACGACGCTGCCCACGCCGCTGGTGCTGCCCGAACGGCGGCAGCGACCGGCCGTTGAAGTTCCACGCGTGGTGTTTCGCGACATCACGCAGGCTGCGGGAATTGACTTTGTCCAGGAAAATGGGGCGCGTGGCGAAAAGCTGCTGCCGGAAACGATGGGCAGCGGCTGCGCGTTCGTCGACTTCAATAACGACGGCTTCCAGGATGTGTTGCTCGTCAATTCCTGCCCCTGGCCGTGGAATGCATCGGAGGCGGGTCGCACCGGCGCCACCCCAGCCCTGTATCGCAATGACGGGCGCGGGCAATTTGAAAATGTCACCGCGGCAGCGGGGTTGAATGTATCGTTTTATGGCATGGGCGTGGCCGTGGGCGATTACGACAACGATGGTTGGAGCGACCTGTATTTCACGGCTGTGGGTCGAAACCACCTGTTTCATAACGTGGGCGGGCGATTTGAGGAAGTCACCGGGCCGGCGGGCGTCGCCGGGCGCGACGATCAATGGAGTTCGTGTTGCGGCTGGTTCGACTACAACCGCGATGGGCGGCTTGACCTGTTCGTGTGCAACTACGTGCACTGGTCGAAGGAAATTGATCAGGGGCAGGATTTCAAACTCGTGGGCGTGGGGCGGGCCTACGGGCCGCCGACTGCATTTGAGGGCGCGTTTTGCACACTGTACCGCAACGACGGCGACGGGAAATTCAGTGACGTTTCTGAGGCGGCGGGGTTGTTCATTCGCAACCCTGCCACCGGCGTTCCGATGGGCAAATCGCTGGGGCTGACGTTCGTCGACCTCGACCGCGACGACTGGCTCGACGTGGTCGTGGCCAACGATACTGTGCAGAATTTCGTGTTCCACAATGAACGCAACGGCACGTTCCTGGAAATTGGGGCGCTCGTGGGTGTCGCGTTCGATCCTTCGGGTAATGCCCGGGGGGCGATGGGCATCGACGCGGCCCGCTTTCGCAATGACGACGCGCTGGGCCTGGCGATTGGAAACTTCGCCAACGAAATGACGGCGCTGTATGTCTCGCAGGGCGGTTCGATGCAGTTTTCAGATGAGGCGATTGCCACCGGCCTGGGGCCGCCTTCGCGGCTCGAACTCAAATTCGGCCTGTTCTTTTTTGACTACGATCTCGACTCGCGGCTCGACCTGCTCGCCGCCAACGGCCACCTGGAAGACGAAATCAGCAAGGTGCAGGCCAGCCAGACACACGCCCAGCCGCCGCACCTGTTCTGGAACTGCGGCCCCGACCAGGGCGCCGAGTTTCTGCCGGCCACGCCCGACACGGCCGGCCCCGATTTCTTTCGGCCGATGGTGGGCCGCGGCGCCGCCTACGCCGACATCGACGGCGACGGCGACCTCGACGTACTGCTGACGGCTAACCACGGCCCGCCGCGGCTGCTGCGCAACGACCAGCAAACCGGCCATCATTGGCTGCGATTTCGCTTGCGGGGCCGGCGTTCGCCGCGTGACGCGATTGGCGCCTGGGTCGAAGTGCTGCTGGGCAAACAACTGCTCAGCCGGCAGGTCATGCCCACGCGGAGCTACCTGTCGCAGGTCGAGTTGCCGGTCACGATAGGCATTGGTTCGGCCGAAACGGTCGGTCTGGTGCGGATCCTGTGGCCTGACGGGTCGATTCAAAAGGTCGAGGCCGTGCTCGACCGGGTGCTGGAAATCGAACAGGAGGCCCAATAGCCGGCTTCACGAATGACGGCGTCGGCTCGCGCGTCATTGACCCCAACCGGTGCGGCCGTCATGATTCCGGCACCGAGTCTGAGCCGCAGTGGCGGCCCTTGGCCCCCCCTTGCCGGCTGAAAGCATTCGGCGTCATCACGCCTCGTCGGACACGACGTTTGGGTTGAATTCCGTCGATGTTTTTAATTTTCTGATTTTGCGCAGATTTGAGGAAAGGTATTTTTATGAATTGTCGCTGGTTGCCATTGCGGCAGTTGCATTGGTTCACGCTCGCCGTTTTCGGGCTGGTTATCGCCGCGCGCGGCGCGGGGGCCGCCGAGTTGCAGTACCCGCTGTCAATTGCCGCCGGTCCCGACAACGCACTGTACCTCGCCGACTTGAACCTGCCGGGCGTGTGGAAGATCAACGATGGAAAATTACAGTTGTTCTTCGAAGGTTCTAAGAAATTTCGCACGCCGCTTAATCGCGTGCGCTGCGTGGCGGTCGATGCGAAGGGGCGACTGCTGGCTGGCGATTCTTCGACGCGTGAAGTCTACCGGTTTGAAGAAGGGAATACGCCGAAACCGCTCACGAAGGGTGGCATTGGCATTCCGATGAGCATTGCATTCGACAGCAAGGGCAACATCTTCGTCGCCGATCTTGAAATTCACCGGATCATGAAAGTTCCTGAAGAAGGCGGCGAGCCGGTCGAGTTTCTGGCCGTGCCCGCGCCGCGCGGGCTGGCCATGGATCAGGACGACCGGTTATGGGTCGTGTCGCACGGCAAAGACCAGTTGCTGCGGATCTCGCCCGATGCCAAGCTGGAAACCATCGTTTCGGGGCGGCCATTTCAATTTCCGCACACCGTCGTGCTGGACGCCGAGTTGAATGCCTACGTTTGCGACGGTTACGCCAAGGCGGTCTGGAAGGTCGATGCCGCGGGCAAGCCGGTCAAGTTCGTCGAAGGCCCCCCACTGATGAACCCCGTCGGCCTGGCCTGGCAGGGCGACCGGCTGCTGATCGCCGACCCCCACGCCAAACAGGTCTTCACCGTCAGCAAGGACGGCAAGCTCGAGCCGCTGGCGATGGAGCCGGTGAGTAAGTAGGTATCGGTTCGGCAGCCCGCCGTCAGGAATCCTCAGTGCCAGTTTCACGGGCGACCACCGCTCGATCATTCGACTGCGGCGGAAAGTCGCTCGTCGGAAGCCGATTGTCAGAGAGGTTTTGCCATGCAACGCATCGCACGTCACGACGCCCGCAAGTATGCCTTCAGATC
>JAJXXL010000482.1 GCA_021781115.1 Planctomycetota bacterium | reverse complement strand
CCACGGCACGCGACTTCTGGGCGAGGCGAATGATGTGCCCTTCGACGTCCTTGCCCGAAGTCATCATCATGTCAGCCATTTCGTCGGCGATGATTACAATGTACGGCATCGCATCGGGAATTTGCGAGGCATCGGGCGCATCGGGGGCCACGTCGAGCCGGCGGAGTTTTTCCTCGCGCGGCAGTTCATTGTAGCTGTCGAGGTGCCGCACGCCGCACCGTGCCAGCATGTCATATCGCTCTTCCATTTTGTCGACCGCCCAGGCGAGCACCGCTTCGGCCTTTTTCATGTCGGTAATGACCGGGTGCATCAAGTGCGGGATCCGCATGTACGGACTGAGCTCGACCATTTTGGGGTCGATCATCAGCATCTTCACCTCGTCGGGCGTGCGGCTCATCAAGATCGACAGAATCAGCGAATTGAGGCACACGCTTTTGCCGGTGCCGGTGCGGCCGGCAATCAGCAGGTGCGGCATCTTCGCCAGGTCGACCACCAGCGGCCGACCGCTGACGTCCTTGCCCAGAAACATCGGAATCCGCTTTTTTTGCGACGCTTCGGGGCAGGCTTCGATCAGCTCCCGCAGCCGGACCATGACCTGCTTTTCATTGGGCACCTCGACCCCCACCGTGTTCTTGCCGGGAATTGGCGCCACCACGCGCACGCTGGGCACACGCAGCGCAATCGCCAGGTCGTCGGCCAGGCTCGTCACCTTCGACAGCCGCAGCCCGGCCTCGAGTTCGAGCTCGAATTGCGTAATGACCGGGCCCGTGTCGATTTCGACCACTTTGACGTTCAGCCCGAATTCCTGAAATGTCTTTTCGAGTGTCGTCGCTGCCACCCTCGCCTTTTCGGCCAGAAACTCGAACGGAAAATCTTCGGCCGGCTCGAGCAGGTCGAGGCCGGGTAATTGATACGTGGTGCTCAGATCGTTACACCGCGCGTCGAGGCCGGCGGCCAATTCGTCAGACTTCGCGGCCGCTCCGACGGGCGGGTTGACACGAATCGGCTTGGCCGCTGCAGGCTTGACGGCGGGCGCGGGCGCCTCGGCGGGCTCGGCCTCGGCGGCCGGGCTGACGGTGGCTTCGGGCACGGGCGCGTCGTCTTCGTCTGCCGTGCAACGGGTGCGGAGCGGCTCTGCGGCCGGTATGGCGGGCGACCTGCGCCCGAAACTCAGCCGATGGAACAGTACAAACGGGCTGATTGCGGCCCAGGCCAGCAACCGGAACAGCAGCACGTCGGTCGACAGCATCATGCCCGCAATAAACGCCGATGCGAGCAACACGCCACTGCCCGCCGATGAAAAATGACGTTCGAGCAGGCAGGTGCCCCAGGCGCCGACATAGCCGCCGCTGCCAATGATCGGGCCCGTGCCCCAACCAGGGGCCCACTGACGAAAGGTAATGCACGCAACGCACACCAGGAGGCCCCAGCCGCCCCCTCGAACCCAGGGGTCTTCATACCGGCGGCGGCTGAACAGCCGCGCGTCGACGACAATCATTGCGAGCAACAACAGCCACGCGCCCATGCCGACGGCGGTTTGCAAGGCATGCGCGAGCAGCGCTCCGGCGGATCCGCACAGGTTGTGCACAACGGGACGCGGCGGAAACACGCCATGCGCCGGCGGATCGGCAGGATCGTAACTGGCCAGGCTGAGCGCGGTGAACACCGTCGCCGCGAGCAGGCCAATCGCCAGCAGATCAGTTTTCAAGCGGGGGCGGTCGCCCATGGACGCACGCGCGGGCCGGGGTTCAAATCAACGGCGCTTCACCGCAGCCGCCGGGGCTGTGATGCGGGGGTTCGCCCCCTCAGTGCTGAATGGAACTCAAGTTGCGGCGCGCGCCGCGACCCCATTCAGGTCGGTGCGCCGAATTCTGAATTTTCCTTTCGCGCCACCGCACGCGCAGCGGTCGGCTGGATAAAACCGCAGGGTTGGCCCCCCTTGGGGCGCACCGCCAGCGCTGGGGCTCAAAACGAGCGGTTGCGCGGGGGGCCGCCCCGTACCCGCCTTGGCGGGCCTTGGGAAGCGTCTGACATCACACGGGCGATGTTCGACTCTGGGCAAACCTATCACACGCCCGCAGGAAATGAAGCCAAATGGCAACATTCGCTGCTGCGTTTCGGCAACATCGCTGCCGCGAGTAGGGTTTGAACGGGTGGGGAGACTGTCCGGGGTTGCATCAGCCGTTGCCGATATTCCGCTCGATCCAGTCAATGAGCCACTGCGCGACAGCGGGCTTGTCGGCTTCCCACTCGGCCACGGTGCGACCGGATTTGTCGATCAGCTCGACCCGATTGTGCGCGGCGCCGATCGCCGCCGGGCCATTCAGCACGATCGCGTCGCAATGCTTGGCTTCGAGTTTGCGGAAGGCGCGGCTGCGGCCATCAGCCGGGTCGGCTTCCAGCGCGAACCCGACCACCCACCGCGAGCCTTTGCGTTTGCCCAATTCACCGACGACATCGAGAGTTTCGACAAGTTCCAGCAGGAGCGGCTGGCCTGTTTTGCCGATTTTTCCGGAAATGCGGCGGGCGGGGGTGTAGTCGCACACTGCGGCGGCCGCAATGACGCCCTGGCAACCGGGAAATGCCTGACAGCAGGCATCGTACATGGCCTGCGAACTTTCGACCGCGTGAAATTCGCAACCGGCGGGCGGGGTCAGCCCCACGGGCCCGCTGACGAGTACGACCTCATGCCCGGCGGCCAGGGCCGCGGCCGTCAGGGCGTACCCCATCAGCCCGCTGCTGGCGTTCGAGAGATAGCGCACGTCGTCGAGGTATTCGCGCGTGGGGCCGGCGGTAATCAGAATTCGCATGGCAACCTGGGGTCAGCCGTTCACGAATCGGCGTCTTAGGGGTTGCCGCATGGCAGGAAGCCTGCCGGCCCAACCCGCGACGATCGTGCACGCTCTTCAAGAGCCGGCCTGGATTCGGAACGGATTCAATTCGAGTTCGGGGCGACCTGTGCCAACAGACCGCGGACGCGTTCGAGGATTTCGGGTGGTTCGGCCATTCGGCCCGGGCCAACCTGCCCGCAACTCAACCACCCCCGCCCTGGTTCGACGATGTGCACGCCATCGGCCCTGAGTTGTGCGACGTTTCGTTGAACCGGCGGCTTGGCCCACATGTCGCAGTTCATGGCCGGGGCCACGAGTACCGGGCAGGTCGCGGCCAGGGCCGCGGTCGTCAGTAAGTCGTCGGCCAGGCCGTGCGCCAGCTTCGCCAGACAGTTGGCGCTGGCCGGCGCAATCACCAGCACGTCGGCCCGACGCACGAGGCCGATATGTTCGCCCAAGGGGTGTTCGCGGGGGGCGAACAGCCGCTGGTAGACCGGGCGGTTTGTCAGCGCCTCAAATGTGGTTTCGCCGACAAACCGGCGGGCCGAGCGGGTGAGAATGACCGAGACCGCCGCACCGGCCTGAACCAGGCGGCTGGCGAGATCGGCGGCCTTGTAGGCGGCGATTCCACCCGTCACGCCCAGGAGAACTTCGCGACCCTGCATGGAACGGCGGTCCTGGTTACAGATCGTCGAGCGTTGGCCCGGCATCGGCCGGGGCCAGATCGGGGCCATCGGCCGAGGCGACCACCAGCTTGCCCGATGTATCGAGGAAAATCTTGTTCTGGATGATTTCCTGAATCACGATTTCCATCATGTTCTTGGTTTGCAGTTCGATCAGCGGGCGGGCCCCGCGATTCAGGGCGACGAGCCGTTTCTGGATCAGCGTCGAAAGCTTGAATCGGCCGCCGACCTTCTTGACGATTTCTTCTTCCTTCAGTTCATCGAGCATGAATTTCCGCCTCCCGAGACGAGATGATGTTCACGATTTCCTCGACCGCGTGGTCGAGGTCGTCGTTGACAACCTGAAACTTGTAGCAATCGGAGTATTCGAGTTCCTTGCGGGCGTTGGCCAGCCGCCGCTGAATGACCTCTTCAGAATCAGTTCCGCGGTGGCGCAGCCGCGCGGCGTAGTCGGCCTCGCTCGAGGCCCGCAGGAAGATTGTCAGCGCCTGGGGCGCGGTGCGCATCACCGCCAGCGCGCCCTGGACGTCGATTTCCAACAGCGCCCACGCGCCCAACCGGCGGGCCCGTTCGACTTCAGACTTCAATGTTCCATACCAGTTACCCGTGGCGTGCACTTCGGCGCATTCGAGGAAGTCGCCCGCTGCGCGGCGCGCGGCGAAATCGGCAGCCGACAGGAAATAATAGTCTTCGCCATCGCGTTCGGTCTTGCGCGGCGGGCGCGTCGTGGCGGAAACCGACTTGACCAGCTTGACCGGCGAACACTCGAGCAACCGCTGCACGATCGTCGTCTTGCCGCTGCCGCTGGGGCCCGACAGAACAACGAACCGCATGTCTGCGAATTCTGCAGTGCTCGAATCGTTCACGAAGCGTCACTCCACATTCTGCAAGACTTCTCGGATTTTGTCGACCGCAGCCTTCATTTCGACGACACACAGTGCGATCGGCGCGTAGTTCGCCTTCGAGCCGATGGTGTTCACCTCGCGAAACATTTCCTGCGTCAGGAAATCGAGCTTGCGGCCCGCCGACGCCGGTTCGGCCAGAAACACCTCGAACTGATCGAGATGGCACCGCAGCCGCAGAATCTCTTCGTTGATGTCGGCCCGTTCGGCAAAAATGCTCACCTCGCGGATCAGGTCGAGTTCGGTCACCTGTGCCTCGGTTGCCGCCAGCAACTGCCGCACGCGATCGAGCATTTTCGTCCGGAAGTCTTCGACGACGCGGGGCGCGAGCGCCACAACGTCATTCAGCCGCTCGGCAATGACCTGGCGGTTCAGGCGCAGATCGCGCTCGAGCGAGCGGCCTTCTTCGACGCGAAATCCCTGCAACCGCGTGAGCGCGGTTTCGAGCAAGCCTTTGATGACGGGCCAGTCGGCCTCGCAGTCGACCGAGCGGCGCACGTCGTCGATCACGCCCGGCAGCAGCAGCAGGCTGACCAGGTCGGCTGGCGGCGCGGTGTTCAGGTCGCCCGCCACCGCTTGCAATTGCGACCAGTAACCGCGCAGCGCGGCTTGATTCAGCACGTAATCGTCGGCGGTGCGATGGCGGTCGACCCGAACCGTGACGTTGACTGTGCCGCGGGCGATTTTCTCGCGGACGATCTTTTCAATTTCGCCCTCGAGTGCGGCGTAGGCGTCGGCGATTTTCGTCGAGATTTTGAGGTAGCGGTTGTTGATGGTGCGCACCTCGACCACGGCTGCCAGGCGGTCATCCTGGCAACGTGCATCGCCATAACCCGTCATGCTCAACAGCAAAATGCCACCACCCGTATCCAAAATCACGCCAAGCCGCCCACAAGGCGACCCGGTGTGGCGACTTCGGCACGGCACGCGAAATTCGCGCGCTCATCGTGCCTGCTTCAGGAACCGCGCCGCCATTCTTTGTTTGACGCCCGCCGGGGCCCGACCCGGCCTGCGGCGGAATCACCCGTCGTTCTTTTTCGGGGCCCCGCCCGCATCGGATTTGGGTTCGTCGGCCTGGGGTGTCTCGGCTTTGGGCGCCGGCTTTTCGGCGGCCGGCTTCGCGGCCGGCGCCGACGAGGGCTTCGCCGCATCTTCAGCCGGCGGCTGCTTTTTGTCGGCGGCGGCATCCTTGTCTTGCGCTTTGTCTTTGTCGCCGGCGCCGGGCGCGGCGTCTTTATCGTTACCCGGTTCAGACGATTTCGAGTCGGCCGGCGGCTTGCCTTCGGACTTGATCTCGGTTTCGACCCCCGGTCGATTGGCATAAAACGCCTTCGACTCTTCGCGCAACCGCCAGCCGGCCAGGCACGACAACACGACCCAGATCGCGGCAGTCACGATCGTTATGATCGTGAACACGTCGCCGGCCTTGGTGCCAAAGGCGCTTTGACCACCCAAGCCGCCGAACGCGCCCGCCAGTCCGCCGCCGCGCCCGCGCTGCAACAGAACGACGAACATCAGAAACAAGCCCACAAAAAACAACAATACCAGCAGAAATGTCCCCACGGCTTTTCCTCAACAGGATAAGATCGCTTGTTCGGCAGCGCCGGTCGCCGCACGCGGCGGTTTCGGGCGTACAAGCCATCGGCCACGGGCCGACGACAGGTCAATTAGGGCGCCCGACGAATCGGGTGCCTGGTACAATTCTTTTGACCGCCCATTGCGGTCGTCCAATCACTTTTTCGCCATCTGGGCGGCCTGGACAATCGGCAGGAAGTCTTCGATTTTCAGGCTCGCGCCGCCAACCAGCGCGCCGTCGACGTTTGGCTGGGCGAGCAATGCCGCAGCGTTCTGGGCTTTGACACTGCCGCCGTACAAAATGCGCATCGCTTGAGCGACCGACGGATTATAATGCTTTTCGAGCCAGTTGCGTAGATGCTTCTGCGCCGATTCGGCCTGTTCGGTCGTGGCGGTCACGCCCGTGCCAATCGCCCACACCGGTTCATAGGCGATGACGACGCGGCGGAGGGCAGCGTCCGTCAACCCGCGCAGTGAGCCGAGCAGTTGTGCGTCGAGCACCGTTTCCGTTTGACCGGCCTGTCGTTGACTGAGCGATTCCCCCACGCACAGAATCACATCGAGGCCGCCCGCCAGCGCCGCCAGGGCCTTGCGGCTGACCAGTTCGTCGGTTTCGCCGTAAAATTGCCGGCGCTCGCTGTGCCCCAGGATAACCCAGCGGCAACCGATGTCGGCCAGCATTTCGACGGCGACTTCGCCCGTGAACGCGCCCGGCTTTTCCTGGCTGGCATTTTGGGCGCCCAGCGACACGCCGCTGCCTGCGAGTGCCGCGCCCACGGCCGCCAGGTAGGGAAACGGCGGGCAGACCGCGACTTCGACAGCCGGAATCTCGGCGCTGATCGCGGCTGCCAGTTGTGCGGCCAGGCCGGTGGCCGACGTTTGCAGGAGGTTCATTTTCCAGTTTCCGGCAACAAACAGACGCCTCATGGTGCAACTCCTCGGGCTGCGGGAATGGTCTTGTGAAACAGCCCCGCCAGTTCGCGAATCTGCTGCATCAATTCGCGGTACTGATGCGGCAGCAGTGCCTGCGGCCCATCGCTCATCGCTTTTTCAGGGCAACTGTGAACTTCGATATGCACTCCGTCGGCGCCGGCGGCGACCGCCGCCAGCGACATGGCGGGAATCAGATCAGGCCGCCCCGTGGCGTGGCTGGGGTCGACAATGATCGGCAGGTGGCTCAGCCCCTTGACATTCGGAACGATCGCGAGGTCGAGCAGGTTGCGCGTCGAGTTATCAAAACTTCGGATGCCACGCTCGCAGAGAATGACCCGTTTGTTGCCGCCCGCGAGGATGTATTCTGCCGACATCAGCAGGTCGGTCACGCCGGCGCTCATGCCCCGCTTGAGCAAAACGGGGCGCTTCGTTTGCCCGACTTCGCTGAGCAGATTGAAGTTCTGCATGTTGCGGGCGCCAATCTGGAAAATATCGGTGTAACGGTCGATCAGGTCGACCTGTCGCGGGTCCATCACCTCGGTTACGACCGGCATGTGCAGGTGATCGCCCACGTTTCGCAGAATTTTCAGGCCGTCTTCGCCGAGACCCTGGAAACTGTACGGGCTGGTTCGCGGCTTGTAGGCCCCGCCGCGCAGGATATTGGCGCCCGCCGCTTTAACGCTGGTCGCGATTTCGAGCAGGATTTCTTCGCCTTCGATGGCGCAGGGGCCGGCGATCATGGCCAGCGCCCCGCCGCCCACGGTCACGCCGCAACCCAGGTCAAACACCGAGTCTTCGGCTTGAAACTCGCGGCTGGCCAATTTGAACGGCTTGAGAATCGGCACGACCTCTTCGACGCCGGGTATCGCCCGCAGCGGGGCATTGCGCAACACATCTTCTTCACCGATAACGCCGATGATGGTGCGTTTGACCCCCCGGCTGACGTCGGTGCGCAGGCCCAATTCATGGATCCGCGCGACGATATGGTCGATCTGATCGGAGGGCGTATTCGGCTTGAGTACAATAATCACCGTGAACCTCGTATCAATCTGAGCGGTGTGTTTCAACCATCGGCAATCGCGGGGCAATTTGCGGCGACTCGCCGGTTTTGGCGTGTCCGATGTCAACGATTACCGCCGTACCGGGCACCGGCTGCCCCAACCGCGGAATGGTCTTGGAGAATGGTGCGACGAAACCGCGACAATTGGAACGCCGCCCCGAACGCACAGGAACCTGCGAGCCCCAACACGAGGCCTTGCGCCAGAACGTGCGTCGCACTCGTTTCAAAGCCCTGAAGCGCCGAGGGAGTGCTATTCTATGGGTTCGCTCCGCGGATAGGAACCCAAAACCTCCAGTCGAACGGCGCGGGTTTGCAGTTCGGCAATGGTCTTCTTGGGCCGGGCTTCGCTGACGTGCCCTTCAAAATCGAGGAAAAACAAATACCCGACCTCGGGGGCTTTCAGCGGGAACGATTCGATCCACGTCAGGTTGACCCCATTTTTCTTGAATGCCACCAGTGCGTCTGACAGCGAACCGGGCTTGTGCGGAATCTGCAACAGCACCGCCGTTTTGTCGCGGCCCGTCGCCCGGCTGACTTCGTCGCCGATGACCGCAAACCGTGTAATGTTGTTTTTATTGTCCTCAATCTTTTCGGCCACGATTTGCAAATCGTACTGGGCGGCGGCCTGCCGGCTGGCCACCGCGCCCGCGCCCGGCTTGTCGCGGGCCAATTGGGCGGCCGTCGAAGTGCTTGTGACCTCGATCAGACGCGAATGCGGCATATTTCGGCTGAGCCAGTCGCGGCATTGCGACAGCGCTTGCGGCTTGCTGTAAATCTCGACGATTTCACTGCGCGGGCAGCGCGACATCAACTGGTGGTGAATGTTGAGTTGCACCTCGCCACAGATTTTCAGCGGCAACCGGGTGAACATGTCGAGCGTATCGACGACGCGACCATCGGTGCTGTTTTCAATGGGCGCCAAACCAAAATCGGCGTGGCCGCGATTTACCTCCTCAAACACAGCCGCAATGCTGTTGACCGGAATGAAGCTCGCCGAAGTCCCGAATCGCTCGATGGCGGCCAGGTGCGTAAAGCTGTATGCCGGGCCAAGGTATGCAATACGCAAGGTCTTGACGACGCTGCGCGCACCGCTGATGATTTCTCGAAAGACCGCGCGCACCGCCGACTGGGGCAGCGCACCTTCGCCCGATTTTTCGATGAGTTCGACAAGGCTCTCGTCGGCCAGTGGCGAAAACAGGGCTTTGGCGGGGTTCGGCTGGGCCTGAATGAACTTCGTTGTGACGGCGGCCCGCCGGTGAATCAGCTTGAGAATTTCGCGGTCAAGCCGCTTGAGCTCTCCTTCGGAGGCCGCCAATGATGCGCCCTTCCGCACGCCGGCTTTGGCGCGGGAAGCGACAGGAGCGGGAGACAGGGCTCGCTTTTTCGGCAGCTCTTTCTTCGCCATCGGAGCCTTTCAATCGACCATTGCGGGCATAAGTCACAACATGGGGAGGAGTTGTACAGCTTGCCAATGCCAGTGTCAAGCGGCCGGGAAAATGTTCGTCCGCAGGTATCTATTCGCAACAGCTTATCGCAACACATGTTGCGCCGTATTTCTCGATAATGCTCGCCAGATAAATTGCCAAAAACGACTGTTTTTCGCCCGGTCGCGGCTCGCCCCCCGCCTGATTTCAAGCCCCCGGCCCCGCCTCTTCGATAAATAAGACACCCATAAATATTACCTACCGCTTGAAATTTCTGAACCAACGATGATTGCGAATTGGCGCATCAGACGGGCGGTTGACTGAGGCAAAGCCTGCCATTTGCGTTGGGCGTATGGGTTCAGTCGCCCGGCAGGTCACGGGCTTTGCCGCCGTGCATTCTCAATTTCAT
>JAJXXL010000185.1 GCA_021781115.1 Planctomycetota bacterium | reverse complement strand
TGGAAGTCGCCCACCAGCGGCACCGACAGGCCCATGCGGTCGAGCTGCTCGCGGATGGCGGGCACTTCGCGCGCGGCCTCGGGGGTATTGACGGTGATGCGCACCACTTCGGATCCGGCCAGGGCCAGCTCCTTGACCTGCACCGCCGTGGCGGCACAGCTTGGGGCGCCGCTTGATGTGCAGCTCGAAGTTATCGGGCCCGACGGACGGCGGATTGCCGAAAGTGTTCCGACACAGAACGTCGATGCGTTCCTGCGATTCATCGCGCCCGTCGGCGGCAGTTACCAGGTTCGCATTCGCGACGCGCGGTTTGGCGGGTTGCAATCGTACATCTACCGGTTGACTGTCACCGCCGGGTTCGTGGTCGACCGCATCTATCCTCTGGGCGGTCGCCGCGGTACGACCACATTGTTTGAACTCACCGGCCAGGGGGTGCCGCAAGCGCCTGTTCCGATGGCCCTGCCTGCAAACGGGCCGGCAGAGTTTTTCACCTGGCTCGACCTGCCCGGTGGCGATTCGGCACGGTTCGCGATCGCCCTCAACGACTTTCCTGAAATCCTCGAAGCAGAACCCAACGATAATGCCTCTCTGGCAACGCCCGCGGCACTGCCGGTCATTGTCAACGGGCGGGTCGACAAGCCGGGCGACGTCGATTATTGGAAGTTTGTGGCGAAGGCCGGTGAGGCCCGAGAATTTGCTGTCGAAGCCGCGCGGTTAGGGTCGCCCCTGATCCCTGTCGTGTCGATTACTGATGCCGCCGGAAAAACCGTAATCCAGGCTGAGCTCGCTGCGGGTGTCGTGGGCGGCGTCACGCAGAATTGGTCGGTTCCGGCTGACGGCGATTATTACCTGCGGCTGCAAGATCGTTTTGCGTCGCGCGGCGGGCCGGCGTTTGCGTATCGCATCAAAATGGGGCCAGCCGCGGTGCCCGGGTTTCGGCTGGTGCTTGCGGCCGATGCAGTGACTGTCGCCCGCGCGGGCGAGGCAAAGTTCAAGGTTCGGGTCGAGCGGGTCGGCGGGTTCGCGGGGCCGATTTCACTCGATGTCGCCAACCTGCCCGCGGGCGTGAGTGTCGCGGGCACGACGATCGCCCGCAATGCCACTGAGGCGAACCTGGTTTTTAAGGCCGAAGAACAGGCCCCGATTCGTTCGACGCGGGTTCAGATTCGCGGGACCGGCGAAAGCCCGGCGTCCAGCGGCGGGCCTAACGCCGCGGCCGCCGGCAGCATCGGGCCAGTCATTGCGACAGCGACCGGCTCAGAGCTTGATTCGCTCAGGCTGGCGGTCGCTTTGCCGACGCCGTTCAAAGTGAAGGGGGTTTTCGAAACAAAGTACGCGCAGCGCGGGGCACGATTCGTTCGCCATTTTTCGATTGTTCGCAATGGATTTACCGGGCCGCTCGAGGTCAGCCTCGCCGACAGGCAGTTCCGGCATTTGCAGGGTGTGCGGGGCACAACGATTGTTGTTCCTGCTGAGGCGGCAGAGTTTGATTACCCGATCGACCTGCCTCCGTGGATGGAAGTCGGCCGCACCAGCCGCACGGTCGTCACCGCAGCGGGAGAAGTCGACGACGGCACGGGCGTGCGGCACAAGGTCGGTTTCACCTCGGTTGACCAGGCCGACCAGATCATCGTTCTTGTCGACCCCGAGCAATTGTCCATTCGCAGTGATCGCGCGACGGTGCGCGCCGTCGCCGGCAGGGGGCAGCACCTGCATTTGCAGCTCGGGCGCGGGCCGGGGCTCGATGGCCCGGTCAGGGTTGAACTGGTTGTTCCCGAACACACGCATGGCGTCGAGGCCACGCCGCTGACGATTGCCGCCGGACAATTGCAGGCCGATTGGGAACTGCGTTTTGCTGCGAACGAATCTGGGCCGTTTACGATGCCGCTGGTCATTCGCGCCACGACCGAACACGCGCAGCGCGGCCAGATCGTGGCCGAGTCGCCGCTGGAAATCGTATCCGACAGCGCCAAGATCCGGTAACCGGGTGGTTGCCGTCATGGGCGATGTGGCGGTTCAGCCCGCCATGCGCAAGGGCAGTACGGCCGGTTGCTCCATCACCAGAACTTCATCGACCAGCCCCAGGTAGTCGAGCGAACCGGGACATTTGGGAGCGTAGTCGAAAATCGAGCGGCCGAAGCTGGGGGCTTCGGCAAGCTTGATGTTACGACGAATACGCGTCTGGAAGATGCGGGCGGTCGACCAAGGCGCGTCGCGATCGCTTTGCGACAGAAAATCGGCCAGGTCTTCAGCCACGTCGACCGCCAGCCGCGTACCGGTTTCGTACATGCACAACACGACTCCGCTGACTTTCAGCCGACGATTCAGCCGGCGGGTGACGAGCGCGGTCGTCTCGAGCAGTTTCGAAAGCCCATGCAGCGCCAGGAAGTGCGGTTGCAGCGGAATAAATACTTCATCGGCCGTGGTGAGCGCATTGATCGTCAGCACGCCCAGCGACGGCGGGCAGTCCATGATCAGGTAATCATACGGCTCGTGGGCCAGCATTTCGGCAGTGGCTTCGCGCAGAATCAATTCGCGGCCAACGGTATCAGCCAGCTCGAGTTCGGCCGCGGCCAGATCGAGGTTCGAAGGAATCAGCCAGAGATTCGGTCCGACGAGCCGCCGCACCTGCGCCAGAGTTTTCGTCCCCGCGAACGTGTGATACACGGTGGGGGTGTCACCTGCGATTTCGACGCCCACGTGCAACGAGGCATGCGCCTGCGGGTCGAGGTCGAGCAGGCACACACGCCGGCCCCGCAAGGCCAGCCCCGCCGCGAGGTTGACGCTGGTCGTGGTCTTTCCGACCCCGCCTTTTTGATTCATCACGGCGATTTTGCGCATGGGAGGATTCCTTTCCACCTGAGGTCGCGTGGGCGGGGCGAACGGCCCGGAATTCGAAGCGGGGGCGAAGTATACGCAAATCGGGCGATCAGAAAAAGAGGAGTTGCTGAAACTGGCGGTACGGGCGAATCCGGCGTATTATACGATTTCGAATTGACGACGGGCCGGTCTTGCCCGGTGTGGCCTGAGCCGATCAAAAGCTGTTTCTGAGTGCCAGAACTTTGCGAGGATTACACATGTTTTATCGCCCGTTTCTGTGTGTTTGTTCAGTGGTTGTCGGCTTCAGTTTGTGGGCTCCGCCGGCAGGGGCGGCCGACGTGGCAACCGCAAAAAAAGCGAGAATGCTCATGGTAACCCAGAGCAAGGGGTTCAAGCACGGTTCGGTCAACCGCCCCGCAGGCAAGCTCGCCCCCGCCGAAATCGCGATCACCCAGCTCGGGCAGACGAGCGGCCTGTTTACGGTCGATTGCACGCAGGAGGTCGACAAAGACTTCACGAAAGATAACCTCAAGAACTACGACCTGGTGTTTTTTTACACGACGGGCAACCTGGGCATTCCTGAAGAGACCCTGAGCTATTTTTTTAATGACTGGCTCAAGCAAAAGGGGCACGGGTTTATCGGGGCGCATTCCGCGACCGATACCTACGGCGATTATAAACCCTATTGGGACATGGTTGGCGGAACGTTCAACGGCCACCCTTGGGGTTCGGGCGAAACAGTGACAATTACCGTGCACGACACCAAGCACCCGGCCAGCCTGCCGTGGGGCGAAGAATTTCAGATCAAGGACGAAATTTACCAGTACAAAAACTGGCAACCCGAAAAGGTGCACGTGCTGA
Source organism: Planctomycetota bacterium (assembly GCA_021781115.1). Taxonomy (GTDB): domain Bacteria; phylum Planctomycetota; class Planctomycetia; order Planctomycetales; family Planctomycetaceae; genus JAJXXL01. The sequence continues at coordinate 6,142 of JAJXXL010000185.1, read as the reverse complement.
TGAGCCTGAACATGGCCAAATGCAAAACCAAGAAACCCTACCATGTCCCCGTGTCGTGGGTGAAAAACTACGGCGATGGACGGATTTTCTACACCAACCTCGGGCACAACGAATCGACTTGGGCCAACAAGCAGTTCATCGACTCGATGGAGCACGGCATCAAGTGGGTACTGGGCCAGGAACCGGGCGACGCCACCCCCAACCCCGAACTGTCGAAAGCTCAGGATGAAAAAGCAAAGGCCGACGCCGAGCAGGCGAATTAGCCCGCGGTCGGCGGGTGCGGCAAGGCGCGCGGCCACCTGGTTCGGGGCGTTGCGACTGCCGCGGTTTGCATGCTCTGCCGGGTTCCGGAAAGGCCCGTGGTCTCTGGAGTGCGGGTGTTCGACCAGTGGCGGATCCGGTTGATTTGCATCTGAACGGCGTCAGCGTGGCCGACACGTTCGCCGAGGCGTTTCCCATCACAGGGGCGCGGCTGGTAATTACGGCCGCAACCGTCGAGTGGGCCGCAATTGCGGCGAATGCGTTGACCGGGTACGCGACGAGCGTCATTGCGTGCGATGTCGAGGCGGCACTCGAAGCCCCGCTGGAACCGTGTGAAACGCCCGATGGCCGCCCTGGGGTCAGCGTGCTGATGTTCGCGTTCAGCCGTGACGCGCTGGGGCGGGCCATGGTCGGCCGGGTTGGCCAATGCGTGCTGACCTGCCCCACAACGGCCTGTTACAACGGGTTGGCTGAATGTCCCTCGGAAAAACAGGTGTCCGTGGGAGGCCAGTTGCGTTTTTTCGGCGATTCGCACCAGTCGTCGAAGAAACTGGCCGGGCGGCGGTTCTGGCGGATTCCAGTGATGGACGGCGAGTTCTTGTGCGAGGATCGGTTTGGCGTCGTCAAAGGCGTGGCCGGCGGCAACCTGATTATTTGCGGGGTCGATCAGTCAGCAACCTTGAACGCCGCGACCAGCGCGGCTCGGGCAATTCGCACGTTACGCGACGTGATCCTGCCTTTTCCCGGGGGAATCGTGCGTAGCGGCAGCAAGGTGGGGTCGCGGTATAAACAGCTCAAGGCCAGCACGAACGATGCGTACTGCCCCACCCTGCGGGGCGTGGTCGACTCCGATTTGCCGTGGGCCGCCAACGCCGTTTATGAAATTGTCATTGATGGCCTGTCGTTTGCGAGCGTACGGCAGGCCATGCAGGTCGGCCTGCACGCCGCCTGCGCAGCGCCCGGTGTGGTTCGCGTGACGGCCGGAAACTACGGCGGCAAGCTGGGGCCGCACCACATTTTTCTGCGTGAACTGCTCGACAGCCCCGGCGCGCCGGGGTGAACGCTCGATGGGGGTGCGGCCCCGAGAAGCTGTTGCCACAATCGCGCACCGGTTTTCCGAAATGGCACGTCCTCGTCTGTTGGCTCGAATTTCATGCCCGAATCGCCCCTGCCACCCATCGACACGCCCGACCACGCCCGCCGCGTGCGACGGTTTGTGTACCTGCTACTGATTGCGATTGCCGTGGGGCAGGGGTTGGCGAGCATCATGACGGCCACAGTTCTGTACAGCCCCGCATCGTGGCCGACGAACCGTCCGCCGCATTCGCCGATGTTCAGCGCCAATGACCGCTCGCGCTGGTGTACCGTCTGGTCGCTGGCCGAACGGGGCACGTACCAGATTGATGAAATCATCGAACAGCCCGGGTGGGATACGATCGACAAGGTGCAGTTCCAGGGGCACTTTTATTCATCGAAACCGGCGTTATTGCCCACGCTCGTGGCCGGTCTGTATTGGGTTGTCAAGCGGGCGACCGGCCTCGACCTGCTGAAGCAGACACATGAAACCGTGCATGTCCTGCTGATCTTGCTGAATGGTTTGCCGCTGTGGATTTCTCTGGGCGTCATGGCCGCCATCGTCGAACGTCATGCGCGCACTGATTATTGCCGGGTATTCATTGTCGCGGCGGCAGCGGCGGGAACATTCCTTTCGACATTTCTGGTGACATTCAACAACCACAGCGTGGCTGCCGCAAGCGCCGTGTGGGCCTTGTTGCCAGCGCTCGCCATCGTGCTGAGCCAAAACGCCCGCCACCGCAATTTTGCCTTCGCCGGGTTCTGGAGCGCTTTTACGGCGTGCAACGAGCTGCCGGCGCTGGCGTTTTTCGTCGGGCTGGGGGCGTACCTCTGGCTCACGAATCGCGAGGCGACACTGAAGTATTACCTGATGGCGGCGGCCGTGCCGTTTGCGGCGTTTCTGGCGACGACCTGGGCCAGTACGGGCAACCTGTTGCCCTTTTACTTTGCCTTCGGTGCGTCGCCAAACACGCCCGCCGCAATGCCGAGCTATCGCTACCTGCACGACGGCGTGCCGAGCTACTGGATGAACCCCTCGGGCATCGATGCCAACCACGAATCGTGGCTTTCGTATTTATTCAATTGCACATTTGGACACCACGGAGTGTACTCACTGACGCCCGTGTTTTTGCTGACGTTGGCCGGGTGGTACACGATCCGCCGCAGTCAGGATCCTGCCATGAAGCGCTTTTGCCAGGCCACCCTGGCATTAACGGTCGTCGTGCTGGGTTTTTACCTGACGCGTACGGCGAGCTACAATTATGGCGGCAATACCAGCGGCTTGCGCTGGATGTTCTGGTTGACTCCGTTCTGGCTGGTCGCCGCAATTCCGGCACTCGATGCCTGGGGAGACCGCCGCGGGTTTCAATGGCTCAGCGCCGGCTTGCTGGCGGCGTCGGTGTTTTCTGCCGCCCTGCCACACAATAATCCTTGGCAGGCCCCCTGGCTGCAAACTTTGATGGAACGTTGGGGCTGGGTCGATTTCCGGACCAAGATCGAACCTTTTGCCCAGCCCCGGCGCTGTTGGCTGGGGCCATTGCCCGCAGCCAGCGATGTCGCTTTGCAGCCGTGGGTCGAATTCGGCGGGACACAATCAGAAGGGCAAATGCATACGCTGCGAATTCAAAGCTTGGGCCGTTCACGCCCGAACGGCGAATGGGTTCGAGCGATTCATGTCGCACAAAATGCCGGGGTTGGCGCCTCAGCCACCAGCCCGCTGGACTTCTTCGTTGCCGAAGACGCATTTGCCGCGGCGAAATTTCCCGCCGTTTATCTGCGAACCGCAAATCCGCAACTGTCGAAGCAACGCCTTGCCGCAGTGCAGCTATTTCTGCAAGGGTTGCCGCAGCCCGCTGAGTACCGGGCCGGGTCGATTCGTTACCTGAAGACCCCGCTGCGACGTGATGCCTTCCGCTGCCAATTGGCAACGGCTCAAGTCGCCCACCGCCCGAGCGACACGGGCCCGATCCTGGTTTGTCGTCGCACCCTTTGGCTTTCTTCCGAGATCCCCTTTGGCGTATTGCAGTTTGAAGAGACCGTCCTCGACCCACGCGACAATTCGACAGTTTTTCAAGACCGAATGACCGCCATTCGATCCAGCGCCGTATTCACCCCTCCCCAAACCACGCGCCAGGATAATTGACACCCGATCGCAGTCTACAAATGCAACACCCCGATTCACAATGATTTGCGGCGGCAGGGCGGCACGGAGCTGCGTCGGCGTTCGGCACCGCGGTGCCAATTCTGAGGGATTGCGGGTACAGTCGTTTTTGCCGGTCGCTCATCGACTGACAGCGACAAAACATGGGTGTCTTGTTTGTGGCGTGGCGCGGGCGAATCCCTTGTGAATGGCTGGCGGGGCCACTAAACTCATTACTTTGCGAACGGAACCGGGGCGCGAGTGCGTCGTTTCAGCGGCGGAGAGGTTTGTGGGGGCAATCGCCTCGCGGCGTCCCGCAAGGCGCGGCGGGCTCAGTCCAGTGAAGAAAGTCTGGTTTTATGCGACATGTGTTATCGGCCCTGGTGATGAATCAACCGGGGGTATTGGCTCACATTTCGGGCATGCTGGCTTCGCGGGCGTTCAATATTGAAAGCCTGGCGGTGGGGGCCACCGAAACGCCCGAGCTGTCGCGGATGACGTTTGTCGTCAAGGGAGACGACCGCGTGCTGGACCAGGTGCGCAAGCAACTGGAAAAAATCATTACGGTCGTCAAAGTCATTGACTTCTCGAATCAGAATTTCGTCGAGCGCGATCTGATGCTCATCAAGGTCAGCACCGACGGTGGGCAACGCAGCGCCATTCATGAGCTGGTCGACATCTTTCGGGCTCGCATTGTCGACGTTGGCCCATTGCATGTCATGATCGAAATTTCGGGTCAGGAGCGAAAAATCGAAGCGTTCATCGACATTATGCGGCCCTACGGAATCATTGAGCTCGTCCGCACCGGCCGCATTGCCCTGTTGCGTTCGGCGGTCAGTTCTGAAGATGTTGAAACCGAGCAACCACGCAGTCTCGAACCTCCTCCCGAAGCCATGGTATGATTATCGCCCCACCTGCCGGTGCACGCGTCGCGCCCGGCTTTTAAGATTTTCTCCCACCGATTCCCGAAGAAACGAGTTGTTTATGCCCGCTCGAGTTTATTACGACGACGACGCCAACCTGGCACTGCTCAAGAATAAGACGATCGCCATTCTCGGTTATGGCAGCCAAGGCCACGCCCAAGCCCAGAATCTGCGCGACAGCGGCTGCAACGTGATCATTGGCCAGCGGCAGGGGTCGCCAAATTATGAATTGGCCGTCAGTCACAAATTCACCCCGCTCCCGCTCGCCGAAGCAACCAAGGCGGCCGATCTGGTCAACATCCTGCTGCCCGACGAAGTGCAGGCCGACCTGTACCGCAATGAAATCCGGCCGAATCTGAAAAAGGGTGCATTGCTGCTGTGTTCGCACGGGTTCAATATTCACTTCGGCCAAGTGGTGCCGCCCGCAGGCGTCGATGCGGCTCTCGTGGCCCCCAAAGGCCCAGGCCACCTGGTGCGCAGTGAATTTGAAAAAGGCGCCGGGGTGCCCTCGCTGATCGCTTTTTTGCCCGGCGCAAGCGACGCCTCGCGGCAGCTCGCCCTGGCGTATGCCAAGGGAATCGGCGGCACGCGCGGCGGAGTCATCGAAACCACATTTGCTGAAGAAACCGAAACCGACTTGTTCGGCGAGCAGGTGGTGTTGTGCGGCGGCGTGAGCGCCTTGGTCAAGGCGGCCTTTGAAACACTCGTCGAGGCCGGCTACCAGCCCGAAATGGCCTACTTCGAATGCATGCATGAACTCAAACTGATCGTCGACCTGATGTACCAGGGCGGCTTGAACTACATGCGGTACAGCATTTCAAACACTGCCGAGTACGGCGATTACACCCGCGGCCCGCGAATCATCACCGACGAAACCCGCCGCGAAATGCGGCAAATTCTTAAGGAGATTCGCGAAGGGCAGTTTGCGAAGGAATGGATCCTCGAAAACAAAGCGAACCAGCCCACATTTCAGGCAATGCGCCGCCGTGACCGGCAACACCCCGTCGAAGTTGTCGGCAAGCAATTGCGGAGCATGATGACCTGGATCAAGGCCAAGGAGGTCTGATCCATGCCGCCGCAACTGCATGTGCCGTTCGAAGACCTTCGCGCTGGCGACCGCGTGCAAATCACGCAACGGGTGAAGGTGGGAATGAAAATCTGGCAGACCGTCGTCACCGGCACGGTCGAACGCACCGAGCGCCGCCGCAATGGCTTGCATGTAAAACGAAATTTCGACGACAAGGCGTTTGCCGACGTGTTGGTGCTCAAGAAAGACGGCCCGGCCGGCGATGAAACGACCATTGCCTTCGACGAATACACGCACGTCGAGCGGCTCGCCTGAGGACCGGCGGTCTACTACTAAGCGGGCCTGATCATGGCCGACGAATCTGCCCCTCCAAGCTGGCAATCGTTGCACGCCCGACACACACGCCGGTTTCACGACAACAAGTTCGTGTACCCCGTGCTGTCGCGGCGCAGCCGCGGCGTTTCGATCGGCGTCAACCTCAACCCCGACAAGGTCTGCAACTTCGATTGCATCTACTGCCAGGTCGACCGCCGCAGCGAGGCCCAGGTGCAGTTCGTCGAACAGGACGAACTGACCGCCGAGCTTGACGGAATGCTGGCATGCGTGGCCAGTGGTGAAATTTACGAAGACCCTGCATTTGCGGCTGTTCCCCCCGAGCGGCGGCGGCTGAACGACATTGCCTTTTCGGGCGACGGCGAACCGACAACCTACCGAAAC
>JAJXXL010000231.1 GCA_021781115.1 Planctomycetota bacterium | reverse complement strand
CGGGCGAATTGACAGCCCAGTTCGAAAACAGCGACGCAGCGCTGCCCAAGGCGCCGAACGAATGCGCCCGCGACAGAATCCAATCGACCCCGCTCAGGCCGTGCGCCACGACGTAGGCCGCTTTGGCTTCGATCATCAGTTGCGGGATGTTCACGTTCGAAGGGCATTCGAGCTGGCATTGCTTGCAATTGAAACACAGATTCGCCAGTCGCTTGAATTCCGCTGTGGCCAATTGATCGGTCGGCAGCATGCCGCCGGCCACTTGCCGCATCAGGTTCGCCTTGGCCCGCGGGCTGGCCTCTTCGACTGGGTCGATACGAAACATCGGGCACATCCGCGAGTCGGCATCTTGTGTGCGGCAGGTTCCGCAGCCGTTGCAGCGCGAGGCCGCCTGCATCAATTCGTCGGGGTTCCAGCGCAGTTGCAGCGAAATCGGGTCGGCCATGACCACGGGCGGCGGGCGTAAGAACCGCGTGGTCAGGTGTGGGTCGTCGCTGATTACCTTGCCGGGGTTCAGCAGGTTCTGCGGGTCGAAAATGCGCTTGACCTCTTCGAAAACCGCATAGAGCGGGCCGTATTGCGCCTTGATGAATGATGTGCGCGACAAGCCGGCCCCATGCTCGCCGCTGATCGTGCCCCCCACCTGAAACACCGCCTCGTAGAGATCGCCGGCGATTTCCTCGAGCAGGTGCGCATCGGCCGGGGTGGGCTGCGCCAAAAACGGGCGGATATGCACCTGGCCTGCCGCGGCGTGCGAATAGAGCGACGCCGTGACGCGGTGCTTTTGAAACACCACTTGGGCTTTGAGGAGAAAGTCGTGCAGCGATTCGGGCGGCACGGCAATGTCCTCGACAAACGGCAACGGGCGCGTCGCCCCGGCCACGCGGGCCAGCATCGGAACGACCCGCTCAGGCAGCGACCAGAGGAAATCGACATCGGCGTGTGTATGCGCCTCGTGTGTCACCGTTCGGGCGTCGGGCAGCAGCTTGGCCCGATCGACAACCATTCGGATCCGGTCGCGAATTTGCCGCGGCGTGAACCCGGTTTGCTCGACGATCAGCGCGGCTTCGGCGTCGGGCGGAATGAGTTCGGCGAATCGCGGGTCGGCTTCGCGGGCCAGCGACAGCAACCGCCTGTCGAGCAGGTCGCACGCGCTCGGCTGCAAGGGCGAAATCGCCTGCACACCGCGAATGGCTGCTTCCATCTGTCCGAATAGAATCAACACGACGCCGCGATGCGCGGGCAGCGGCGCCGTGTGCAGCGTTGCCGCCGTAAACAGCCCCAGCGTGCCTTCAGAACCCACCACCATCCGCGCCAGCCGCAGTTCTTCACCCGCCAGAATGCCGCGCAGGTAATACCCGCAACGATTTCGGATCAGCGGAGGCTGATGCCGGGCGATCAGCTCGGCGTTTTCGGCGAGCAACCCCGCCAGGCGCTTGACGAGGTCGTGCTTGAGCGCCCCGTTGGCGTTGTTGTCCTGCGCCTCTGACCGCGGCGGGCGAGCCAGGGCGGGGTGCAGGCCGTTTCCGCCGGTGAAGTCGAGCGGTTCATTGCCCACTTCGACGCACTCCCCGCCCGCCAGCACCATTTCAATGCTCAAGACATGATCGCGTGTCGAGCCAACTCGCACCGAGTGCGAGCCGGCCGCATCAAGCGCGAGCATGCTGCCAATCGTCGTGACGCTCGCGCCCGACGGATCCGGAGGAAAGTACCGACCATACTGGCGCAACATTTCGTTCAACCGGTTGCAGACAACACCCGGTTGCACCCGCACAGTTTCTTCGCCAACGGCTTCGATCTGCCGCATGTGCCGCGAGAAATCGACAACGAGCCCCGCGCCCAGTGATTCGCCCGCGAGCCCCGTCCCCGCCCCGCGCGGCACAAGAGGGATCTTCTGATCGGCAGAATAGCGAGCCAGGAGAATAACATCGTCCCGATTGCGGGGAAACACGACACCCAGCGGCGGAATCTGGTACAGACTGCCATCGCTGGCGTACATCGCGACCGTAAGCGGGTCGCAGTGCACATCGCCCTGCAACACCCCCTTCAGATCTTCGATCACCCGTGCTCGTTGTTCTTCCACACTGAACCTCTGCCGGCTTGTTCAACCCTTGCGCTGGGCGACAGGCATTTCACAGGCGCTGAAGCGTGTTTCGTTCGCCGTCCGTCAACCTGCGCGAATTCCACAGAATTCCGCGGCGATGGCAGCACCTCGCGTTTTGTCGCACGAAATTCAACCACCCCGTCCGCCGCCGTTACGCGGGGAGTCAGTCGCGCGGGCCAACCGGGTGGCCCGCCTGTGCCAGCCGCGCCGCTTCCTGACGATAGCGCTCGGCCGTTTCCAGGTTGAAACCGGCATGTTCCGATGCGCCGGTCTCTCGATGCCGTGCCGAGCAGCGGTAACAGACCAGCACGTCGGGCATAAAAGTGTATAGAAGCATGTCGGCAAAGGCGAACGCCAGAAGTACGCCCATGGCGACGAGAGGCATGTACAGCGCCCAGGCCCAAGTGCTCAGCCCCGCACCCAGAGCCACGAGTGCCAGCCCCAACCGTTGAGGGAAATCCTTCTGTCGCCACAAGTCATGGCAGCCGCAAATCAGGCAAACGTTGGGGGCGACCGCCTGCGATTCGCCGCGTTCGAGCGGCCTGCTCCAGGAGCAGCGCGGGCATTCAATCTCCGCCGCCAGTTCGATTCGCGCCTGCACCGCCTGCCGACAGTTCGGGCACACAAACGATACATTCATGATAGGGCCAGCCTTTATCAACACTGTCAAAATCTGCATTCGGCAGGCCGGGCCGGGTTCTTCGCACATGTCGGCCGCCAAGGCATACAACAACCCTCGGCCCGCCGTCAGCGGCCCGGCCGGTTGGCAAGCAGCACCGTCGGTTTCCGGTCGGTTTCAATCGTGCCGCGGTTCGATCCAGTATACGGCAGGCCAGCCGTTGAGGCTACGCTCATGCGAAATCCGATCGAATGCCACCGGCATCGCGCTGACGGTTACGCTTTCGCGGCAACGTGCAGTTGGCGATACTGTCCTTTTCGACGCGGGCTGCGTTGATTCGCGCGACTGGCTCGTGCGGCGGCATGACGGGCCGTCGCCCACGGGATTTTTGCACGCGGCCGATCTTCAGGAACTTTGCCAGGCAGACACCCCCATGCCCCCCTCTCTTGAGTTGCTGCCGTTTTCACCGGCTGAATTTGAAGCCGGTTCCCGGCCCGACATGGTCGCCGCGCTCAATGCCGCGGTCGCCGCCGGTTCGACCGAATTCATCGCGTTCGTTGCCCACGCCGCCGCAGCGCCGGCTTCTGCGTTTCAGTCGGCGGTGGCTGTGCTTGAACAAGCGCCGGGTGCCGCGGCGGTTGTCGCCGTGCCTGAACCGAACCCGCCCGACCCCGGCCTGAGGCTGATCGACGAGCATTCACCCGCTGCAGCATTCCTGATTTCGCCCGCCTGGTCACTGCGGGTTCTGTTTCGCCGCGACCGATTCAACGCCCTGGGTGGCTTACGACCCGTCGAATTCCCCCTGTGGGACTGGCTGATTCGAGCGGCCCTGTCGAGCGAGCGGGTGCGATATCACGAGGGGCTGTTTCCGAATTCGCCTGCAATGAAAGCAGAACTGCACGCACTGACGCCCGCACGCCCACCAGTGCGGCGGACCTGGCTGCTCGAACACCTGCACCACTTCGAGGCAGCCGATCTGGCGGTCGCCAACGACGAAACCGCCGGAACCGCCCTGATGGCCGGGCTTTACCAATGGTGCGACTTTCTCGAGGAAAGCCATGAACGGTCGCAACGCATTGAAGGCCAGGGCGCTGGCCTGCCGGGCGATTGCTGGCACGCGATCATGCATCGCCGCGAACCCGACTATGCGAATGCCAGGTACTGGTTTCGGCGGGTCGGTCGGCAGGCGATGTTTTCAGATTTACAAGCCTGCGCTGCGGCCATTTTGCAGGCGACCGGGGCGATTACGGCCGAGGCGTGGCGCGCACGACTGTCGCGTGGCGGGTGGGATCCGCTGGCGTTCGTGGATCTCTGCGAAGCCTGCGCGACACCTGGGCACGAGCTTGAAACGGCCGCCCGGCGGATCCAGCGCTGCGAAATGACGCTGCTGCTGAACGCCACGTTCGCAATCGCGATGCGCCGTTGACGGCAGTGCGGCCCCCCGCACTCTCGTTCAAACGGAAACCGTGACGTCGGTCGAACTCTTCGCGGCGACGTAGGGGTCGTCGTCGAGCATTTCGACGTTCCACTTGTCGTTGATGCGGTACGTCACCCCGCGCCAGCAAACCGTGCGGCGGAACAAGGCGGGTACGAAACCCACGCAATGCACGAGTTGTGCCAACGACACAGCCCAAAGCCGGCGGAACCCCATGCGCTGGGTGGCTTCGCCGCGCCGGAGGACTTCGCGACGCAGCGACCGCTCGAGTAACGGGTACAGGATCGTGAGTATCACGAAATAGGCCACCAGGCCAATCGCTGCCAGGCCGGCTGCCACGCCGTCGCCCGCCAAAAGCGAGCCCAGTGCAAACAGACATGCCGTGGGCAGGAGCAGCGTCAGGAACAGGCTCGCACCGCCGAGTTCAGGCCAGCGGCGATGGTAAAACCGCGTATGCAGCAACTGCCGCGTGACAAACGCACGAAAATCGACGAGGCGGCATTCTTCGCGATTGACCATGATCAGGCTGGGGACGAATTGCAACCGCAGGCCCGCCTTGCTGACCATGTGGCCCACAAGGATGTCGTCGTTGAACGATCTGGCCCATTGCTCGACGAGTTTGCCCTCGCGAAGCGTCGAGGTTCGCACGGCCAGCGTGCCGCCCCAAGCCACATCGAAAATATACATTTGAACGATCGCCGCCACGCTCCAGGCGCACCGCACGACCGAACCCGCCAGCCGCGTTCCGGGCATGTACCAGCGCATGCCGGTGGTGGCGCCGATGCGTTCATCAGCGAGCGGTGCGACCAGTTCACGGAGCCAGGTACGATGGGGAATGACGTCGGCGTCAATGAACGCCAGCACTTCGCGCGCGTCATCCAGTTCTGACACGGCCTGAATCAGCGAACTGCATTTCAGGCTGCAGGTGGGGCGGCGAACCTTGAGTGGCGCCACCTGGACATGTTTCGCCGAAAGCTCTTCAACAACTTGTGCAACCGCGTGCCAGGCGGGGTCGTTTACCGAATCGACGACGATTTGCACCGTATAGTCGGGGTAATCCTGATCAAGCAGGCCTTGCAGGCACTCGCGCAGGAAGGCATCGCGCCCGCGCAGCGACAACACAACGCCCGCCTTGGGAAAGCGTTGCAGAATATTGGGTGGCAACCGATACCCGCGCCCGATCAGCCGCAGAAACAGTGCCACCGCAACGCCCTGAATCAGGCCGGCAAATACGAGCGTGCCGAGTAGTGCGACAGCAATGTTTGTGGTCAATCGCGGGCTCCCTTCTGAACTTTCTGAAAGACCGGCCGGCCGCTGCCAGCCGGAGATTCTTTGCGCTTCAAGCGACTTCCTCTGTACCCGACTAAAGCCAGCAACAATAGCAGAATTGCCTCGGTAGGGTAAGGCCGACCGCGGCCTTCAGACAACTTGGTTGCGCTTTTCAGGAGGTCACCACGTACCAAACCGCAGAATCAGCTCGTACGGCGCCGCGGGATCAAGACCACCAGGCCAGCGCTTCTTCATAATTGGAAAAATCGGCGACGAGATGATCGGGCTCGGCCCGCGCCAGTTCGGCGCAGGAAAACTGGCCCGTAGCCACAGCGACTGCGCGAGCCCCGACGGCGCGGGCGCAGGCCACGTCGAGCGGAGTGTCGCCAATGACCCACACGCGATCGGATTCGCCGAAGAGCACGCCTTGGCGACGAGCATCATGCAGCGCGTCGCGAGCAACATCGTCGCGGGCAAAATGCACGTCGCCGAACCCCCCGAACGCAAAATAATCGGTCAACCCGAAATGGTCGAGCTTGAGGCGCGCCCCGGCACGCGTATTGCCCGTCAACAACCCCAGCGCAACCCGTCGGGCGTGTTTGAGCGCCTGCAACAACGGCAACACGCCCGGCAAGACGACTCCCTCGCGCTGGGGCAGCAATTCGCCAAGATGGTGCAAATACGCGGCACGAAACCGATCCCAATTCAGGGGCGAGTTTTCGATGCCGTAAACCTCGAACAGATCGCGTGTAATCGCGCAATCGGTACGACCGTGAATGGCCACCCCATCGTCTGCCGAGGCCTTGCCGAATTCTGATTTGAGCGCGTTGTAAAGCGCCGCGACCCCCGCACCACCGGAACTGATCAGCGTACCGTCGATGTCGAACAGGCAGATTTGCACTGACAAGATTCCCTTGCATATAGACAGCCCGCCGCAGATTCTTCAGAATACCGCCTGCGTGGGTGATGTTCCATCAGCAACGCACTTTTTTCGTCCGTTTTGCTGACCGACCGCACTCCATGCCGAAAACATCGTACCAGAATCGAAGCGCCCCCAAATATCGAAAATGATGCCGCCGCCCGCCCCCCCGCTGCTCGAACCGCCCGTGCGTCTGGCGCTCATTGGCTGTGGCCAGATCGGGCGTCTGCACGCGCAGCGGCTCGCGGCCGACCCCCGCGCACAGATCGTCGCCTGCGCCGACCCGAACCTCGCCGCCGCCCGCGCCGTACGTGATGACTTGGCTCGGGACGCCGCCGTGTTCGACGACCTCGACGCGCTGGTAGACCGAACGACGCCTGCTGCGGCCATCGTGTGTACCCCCACGCACCTGCATTTTGAGCAAGTGCAGGCGCTCCGTGCCCGCGGGTTACCCGTGCTGTGTGAAAAGCCGCTGGCCGACAATCGCGAACGCATCGCCACGCTGATCGCGAACGCCGCCGCCGGGCCGTTGCTGGCATTGGCATATCAGCGGCGGTATTGGGCCACGTTTCGCACGTTGCGCCGTGAAGTCGCATCGGGGCGGTGGGGGCCGGTGCATGCTGTCACGACGCATTCCGCCGAACGCTGGCAGCAAACGATCGCCGGCACGTGGCGCAACGACCCGCAGTTCAACCCGGGCGGGTTCATCGGCGACGCCGGCAGCCACAAGATCGACATGGTGTTTTTTGTGACCGGCCTCGGGCCGCGCGAAGTGTTTGCCCGCAGCGATCGCCGCAGCAGCCAGGTCGAAATCGTCACCACCATTTCGGGGTTGCTCGACGGTGACGTCGCCCTGTCGATGAGTTTTATCGGGTGCGCCCAGCATTGGCGGGAGGACTTTCATGTCCATTGCGCCGCGGCGGACCTCTTGCTGCGCGACGGCGCCGTCTGGGTGGCGCAAAATAATCGGCTCGAAAAACTGGAGCCGCTCGAACCCGAATCGGACCCCGACGCGGCGTTCCTCGACAGCCTGACGTCTGCCGCGCCGAACACCGCGCCGGCCTCCTGCGCATTGCCCGTCTGGGATTTTACCCAGGCGGTGCTCGCCTCGGCACGCACCGGGCGGGTTGTCGCTTGCCCACCGTCGGTGGATAAATCCTGAAGTCACCCGGCGTGCAAGCGCCGGCCATGAGACAGAACAATCTGCATAGGAAGGAGCCAGGATGACGAAGGTGCTGGTTACAGGAGCGGCGGGGTTCATCGGGTTTCATCTGAGCCGGCGGCTGCTGGCCCGCGGCGATCAAGTGGTGGGCCTCGACAGCCTGAACGATTACTACGATGTGCGGCTGAAGCACGACCGGCTGGCCCAATTGACCGGGCAACCCGGGTTCAGGTTCGTGCAACTCAACCTGAGCGATCGCGAGCCGATGTCGCAACTTTTTGCCGGCGAACAGTTCGACGCTGTGGTCAACTTGGCGGCACAGGCGGGGGTGCGGTATTCGCTGCAAAACCCCCAGGCTTATATTGACAGCAACCTGGTGGGGTTTACCAACATTCTTGAGGGGTGCCGGCACAACGCGGTCAGGCACCTCGTATTCGCATCGTCGAGTTCGGTTTATGGCGCCAACACGAATATGCCGTTTTCAGTGCACCACAACGTCGATCACCCCGTCAGCCTGTATGCCGCGACAAAGAAAGCCAATGAACTGATGGCCCACTCGTACGCACACCTGTTCGGGCTGCCATGCACGGGGCTGCGGTTTTTCACGGTATACGGCCCGTGGGGGCGCCCCGACATGGCGCTATTTCTGTTCACGCGGGCGATTCTTGAGGGGCGGGCGATTGACGTGTTCAACGAAGGTCGCATGCGCCGCGACTTCACCTACATCGACGACATCATCGAAGGGGTGGTGCGCACGATGGACCACACGGCGCAGCCAAACCCGCAGTGGTCGGGCGACGCCCCTGATTCGGCCACCAGCCGCGCGCCCTACCGCCTGTACAATATTGGCAACAACCAGCCCGTCGAATTGATGCACCTGATTGCCGTTCTCGAGCAGCGCCTCGGCCGAACCGCCGCCAAAAACCTGCTGCCGATGCAGCCAGGCGACGTACCGGCCACATTCGCCGATGTCGATGACCTGACGCGCGACGTCGGCTTCAAACCCGCCACACCCATCGAAACCGGCGTTGCCCGGTTCGTCGAATGGTATCGGTCGTATTACAAGGTTTGAACGCTCGAGGTGAGCCCGGCTGCGCGCAACGCGGCGTGCTTTGCCCCGCCGCAATGACCAACTCCAATTCCCGTGTCGTTGGCGGCACAGGTTTGATTGTATAATCCATCAGAGGGCTGCGTTGGAAAGCCGAGGGTTGCAAAACCATGTTCACGCTTCTGCGACAGGGCAACACGCTGGCAAACCCGGCTGTGCAGCGCGGGATATTGGCGCCGACCGGCAGGCAAAAGCCATTTGAACGTGCTTTGGCCGACTGCGGCCTGCCGGCTCTCGTGGCCACGGGCAGAATCGAAGCTTTGCAGGTCAACCTGGGCAAGCTCTGCAACCAGACCTGTCGTCACTGCCATGTCGACGCCGGTCCCGATCGCCGCGAGATCATGAACCGCGAAACAGTCGCGTCCTGCCTGCGGGTTCTGGAACAAGCCGATATTCCGGTGCTCGACATTACTGGCGGTGCGCCCGAAATGAACCCGCACTTTCGCTGGCTGGTGAGCGAAGCCCGCCGGCTTGGCCGACACGTCATCGACCGCTGCAACCTGACCATCTTGCAGGCGCCAGGCTACGCAGATCTGGCGGCATTTCTCGCCGGGCAACACGTCGAAATCATCGCCTCGCTGCCCTGCTACCTTGAGGAAAATACCGACGAGCAACGCGGCCAGGGGGTGTTTGCGCGCTCGATCGCCGCCCTGCGGCAACTGAACCGGCTCGGTTACGCGCAACCCGGCAGCGACCTCGTATTGAACCTCGTCTACAACCCCCTGGGGCCGACGTTGCCTCCCCCGCAGGCGCAACTTGAATCAGCATATCAACGACATCTCTGGGAACATTACGGTGTCGTATTCACCCGACTGTACGCATTGACCAACCTGCCAATCAGCCGCTTTCTCGACGACCTCGTCAACTTGGGAATGTACGAAGAGTACGTCGAAACGCTGATCGCCGCATTCAACCCGGCAACCGTGCCCGGAGTCATGTGCCGCAGTACATTGTCGGTAGACTGGCAGGGGCGGCTGTTCGATTGCGATTTCAATCAGATGCTCGAACTCGACCTGGCGCCGGGCCTGCCACGTACGATTCATGAATTCGACCCGGTGGCCCTCGCCACGCGCCTGATCTCCACCGGCCAGCACTGCTATGGATGCACGGCGGGTTCTGGCTCAAGCTGTCAGGGCGCCCTGTTGAATCCAATCGGCGAGTGAACGAATTCCGCCACCCAATGATCAGACACGCCGTTTCCTCCCCG
>JAJXXL010000479.1 GCA_021781115.1 Planctomycetota bacterium | reverse complement strand
GCGTTTCCCGTACTTTGACCGACATTGGAGTGTTTAAATGAAACTGGTGTCGGGCGCCCTGCTGCTGCTGACCGCCGAACAAGCCTACGCACACGCGCACCTCGTGCAGTTTCCGAATCAGGATGTCGCCGCCCGCGTACTCATTCCAGCCAGCGTGGTGTTTGTAACCCTCGGGGCGCTCCTGATGGTGTGGGGGTTGCTTGTCGAAGCCCGCACTCCACGCGGCACACAAACTTGAGCCTGGATCGTGGAATTTCAGAAGGTTTCGAACGATGACTGGCCGCGCGGCGAAATATCGGACGCTCGAAAACGCCGCCGCCGGCATCGCGATTTTCTTGTTGACTGTCGGCCTGTGCGTTTGCCTGCAGCCCGAACTCTTGCCTACAGCGTATGCGCGTTCACTGCGGCAGGTCGAGGCGGCACTTCCGCACTATCAACCGGCGGCCCTCGAACTCGCCTTGCACCATTTGCAAGAGTACCCCGACGACGTGCCCGGCATAGCCCTGGCTGCCCAGGCTGCCGCCGATCAGTCGCAGCACGATCTGGCCATCGAACTGTTCCGGCGATTGCCCGCCGATGGCGGTCGATGGGAGTTCTATTCAAACCTGGGGTTGGCACGGCGGTATGAAATTCTCGGCCAACTCGCATCGGCCGAACGGCATTTGAGACGAGCGCTGGAACTCGACCCGCAACACCTCGAAGCACACGAACGGCTGGGGAACCTGTTGCAGATCGAAGGCCGCACGTTCGAATCGGCCGAGCATTTTATCGCCCAGATTCGGCGCGGCAAATGCCGGGGCGACGAACTGCTGGCACTCGCGACAACCGACCGCTTTTTTCGATCAGACGAGCGCTTAGAGCGGATGGCTGCGGCGGTATCGGCGCCTGAAGCACTTGTCAAACTGGCGTTTGCTCGCCGGGCGCTATTTGAAAACCGCATCATCGATGCTGAAAAATTGCTGCGCGAGATTCTCGCGGCGCGGCCCGATTTGGGCGAAGCGCAGGGCCGGTTGGGGCGAATTCTCGTCGAACGCGGCGACGAAGCTGAGTTTATGCATTGGCTGAGCGCCCTGCCCGCCGCGGCCCGCACTCACCCCGAAGTCTGGTTTGTGCAGGGCATTGCCGCCCGGCGACAGGGGCAAATGGACGGGGCCGTTCGCTGTTTTCTCGAAACTCTGGCACTCTCGCCAAACCACCTCGGGGCCAACGTGCAGATTGCCGCGTGCCTCGAACGCGTTGGCCAGACCGCGGCGGCCGCCGCGTTCGCCCGCCGGGGTCAACGCCTCGGAGAATTGGAAGCCGCGCTGAACCTGATTCGCGCCAACCCCGACCCGGGCCTGATTGTCCGGGCGGTGGGATTGTTCGGCGCACTGGGGCGATTCTGGGAGGCGGCCGGCTGGTGCCAGATTCTGTTGCACCTCGAAACGCCTCCAGAATCACCGCGGCGCGAACTGCGGCGATGGGTGGCAAAACTCAGCGACGAGCCAATCGACCCGTCGGTCAATTTGCCGCTGCGGCTGTTGAATCGACGGGATTTTGCGGCTCCCGAGTGGAAGTCGCGGGTCGAGCAACCACGTCCGATCGCGTCCCAGGGGGGCACGACCTCGTGGAGGTTGATCGACGACGCGACTCGGCTGGGCATTCGATTCCTCTATTTCGAAGGTTCGACGGAAGACACCCGTTTGCAGCATATCTTCAATACAATGGGCGGCGGGCTGGCGGCGTTGGATTACGACCTCGACGGTTGGCCCGACCTGTACCTGGCCCAGGCACACGATTGGCGCAATCCGGCGCCACAGCCCGATTTGATCGATCGCCTGTATCGCAATCGGCAGGGAGGGCAGTTCGACGATGTCACCGCCGCCGCCGCGATCTTCGAAGACGGATTCTCGCATGGCGTGACGGTTGGCGACATTGATGAAGACGGCTTTCCGGATTTGTATATCGGCAATAAAGGCCCCAACCGCCTGTTTCGCAACCAGGGCGATGGAACTTTTGCCGACGTGACCCAGGTCGCCGGGGTGGCCGGCCAGGAATGGACCACGAGCAATGTGCTCGCCGATTTCAATGGCGACGGGCTGCGCGATCTGTACGTCTTGAATTACTCTTTGCTGGAGGAGACAGCCCGCAAGGAGTGCTTCAATTCGGCGGGGCGGCCCATGGCCTGCACACCGGACCTGCTGGTCGCTGAACGCGACCGCTTGTACCTGAACCGCGGTGATGGCCGTTTTCAGGACGTCTCGGCCGACTCCGGAATTCTTTTGCCAGACGGCCGTGGGCTGGGTGTCGTTGCCTGGAATTTTGCGGGCGACGGCCGACTGGGCCTGTTTGTCGCCAACGACACCAGCCCCAATTTTTTCTTTTCAAACCTCGGCACGAGCGCCGCCGGCGTACCGCAGTTTCTCGAAGAAGCCATTATTCGCGGCGTGGGTGTCGACAGCGATGGCAAGGCCCAGGCCTCGATGGGGGTCGCCGCAGGCGACGCCAACGGCGATGGCCGCATTGACCTGTTCATTACGACCTTTTTCGGCGATTCGAAGTCGCTGTACGCGCAGCGTGCCGACCGTTATTTCGACGATTTGACGCGCCCCCTTGAACTTCGCGACCCCGGGTTCTGGATGCTCGGTTTTGGCTGCCAGTTTGCCGACCTCAATGGCGACGGGTGGGAGGATCTGATTGTCACCAACGGCGACGTCGATCAGGAATCTTCTCGCGGCGACGCCGACCGCATGCCGCCGCAGGTCTTTGAAAATCTGGGGGGAAAGAAATTTGCCGAAGTTCCTGCCGCCGCACTTGGCCCGTTTTTTCAGGGGCGCTACCTCGGCCGCGGGCTGGCCACGCTCGACTGGAATCGCGACGGGCAGACCGACGTCGCGATTTCGCACCTGCATGCCCCGTTCGCGTTGCTGACCAATGCCACGCCGCCCCGCGGGCGGCCGCTGGTGATTCGACTGGTAGGACGCAACGGGTGCCGCGAACCGACGGGCGCTGTTGTGCGCATCGCCGCAGGCGATCATGAGCAATTCCGGTTTCAAACCGCGGGCGACGGGTTTTTGGTCACGAATGAGCGGCGGCTGCATTTTTCGATTCCGCCTGAATTGCCTGCGGCCGACGTCGAAGTGCGCTGGCCGGGCGGCGCGGTGCAGCATTGGAGCGGCGTGCACGCGGGGTGTGAAGTCCTGTTGATGGAAGACCGAACGAACCCGATTATTCTGTACGAATTTCCAGCGCCCGAATGAACCTCGACCAACTCAGTGCGCGTGGGCTCGTTTTTCCTGGGGGATTCTGGTCATGTACCAATTGACTTTCGCGGGGCCAATGTGCATCATTAATTCGTCGACATTCGTCGGCAGTCGGGGAGACTTATTCTGCGTTGATGCCTTGATTCGTTTTATTGCAATATGCGGTGGATGTTTTGCGTTAATTCGGTGTCGATCGTGTCGCGGTTCTCGTCATCATTTATTGATGGAGGTGTGTCATGCGGCGTCGTGGTTTTACACTCATTGAACTGCTCGTGGTGATTGCGATCATCGCTGTGCTGGTGGCGCTGTTGTTGCCCGCCGTGCAGCAGGCCCGCGAAGCCGCGCGGCGCTCGCAATGCAAGAACAACCTCAAGCAAATGGGCTTGGCCCTGCACAATTACCACGATACTTACACCATGTTTCCCAACGGAAATGTCGCCAGCACGGGCGGCTGGGGCATGTCATGGTATATGCGCATTCTGCCGTATGTCGATCAGGCGCCGGTGTACAACAAATTGAATTTCTCCGGCAACCAGCCGGGCTGGGCCTGGAGCGGCGATGCGGCCGGCAACAACAACGGCAGTGTGATCTCGGGCATCAGGTTTTCGTTCACTGTTTGCCCATCCAGTCCTTTGAATGACATTCGCAGCGCCGGCAGTTACAACATCGAGCACCCCCAGTACTACGGGATTACCGGGGCGACGAATGGCAATGGTTTCGTGAATAATCCTGGCAATCGCGTCGCGCAATGCTGTGCATGCTGCGGCGGCCAGGCCGGCACGGGCCAAATCACTTCTGGCGGCACGCTGATGCCGTTGACGGCCATCGGCCTCAACGCCCTGACCGACGGTTCTTCGAATGTCATGGTGATTGGCGAATCGTCGAACTTCGTCTGGTCGGCGCCGCCGCCGGCCGGGTCGCAAACGGTCGATGATCAGGGTGTGCATGGCATGATGATGGGCGGCCCGAATTTGAACCGGGTTGAAGATTTCAACGGGGGTATGATGGATCGGCAGTTTAACCTGACCACGGTCCGCTACCCGCCCAACGCCCAGGCGATCGACAATAACTCCGCCTGGCCGGGCATCAGCGACAATTACGGAATCAACAAGCCGCTGAACTCTGCGCATACCGGTGGAATTCACGGGTTGCTCGGCGACGGTTCGGTGCGATTTATTTCCGACAACATTAACATGCTCACCTTGCGGCAGTTGTGCACCCGCGACGACGGCCAGGTGATGGGTTCGTTTTAGCGCTTGTCTCTTGTGCGCGCAGCTCATGCTGCGCGAATTCTGGCAAGGTGATCCGCCATGTCCGTCTGCGCCTCCGCAGGACGGCGCGCGGCTGCGACGTGTACGGCGTCATCAAATCAAGCCGGGGCGTGGGTGGTTCGATCGCTCGCGCCCCGGCCGGTCTCCTTGAATTTGCAAATCTCGCCTTTTTCTTCGGAAAGACTCCAGTCATGCATGAATGTGAGATTTCGTTTGCTCGGCGCATGAAGCTGCGCCCAATCGGCTTTGTCACAGTTTTCGCGGCTGCGGCGTTGTTGGGCGCATGCAACAACGCACCGCCAGCACCACCGGCCGCAACGCAAGGCCAAGTGTCGGGCACCGTCACCAACGGAGGCAAGCCTGTTACCACAGGCAGCAACGTCGTTTTCTTCTGCAAAGAGTCCGCCGTCACCGCGGCGGGAAAGGTCGACTCGCTGGGCAAGTTCAGCCTGACCGGGGCCGATCCCAAAACCGGAATTCCTGCAGGCCGATATGAAGTCATGATTCGGCCGCCTGAAGAACCGACGACGCCCGTCGGTACCGACGACTACAAGGCTCTGATGATGCAGGGCGGCAATGCACCGGCAAAACCTGAAAAAGCGACAGACATTCCCAAACAGTTTCACGCTTTCGAAACCAGTGAACTCGTTCTCGAAGTCAAAACCGGCCCCAACACCTTCGACCTCGATCTGGCAAAACTTGCAAAGTGAACCGAACCGCCAGAGCGCAGTTGCTTTTGACGAACGCGGGAGCCACAGGCTGGGCCAGCATGCCGTCACCGGTATGTTCACTTTGTCGCGCCGATCTTTGACGGGTTCGCAGCCTGCTGGCTTTTATGGTTTTCCGACGACAGCCCCGGCAAGGACTTGAAGCGGGCGATGTGCCTCCTGACGCGGGGGGTGCGCACCACCCCCTTCGACGCAGGTTGTTCATACGGCGCATGATCGCGGCCGCACTGCTTGTCGCGGGCGTGGCTTGGCCCGGCCGGCTCGCGTTTGCGGCCGGGTGCAAGTGGCAGGCGCGGCGGGCGCTCGAAAATCGTGATGCGTCCCGAGCGCTCGGGTGGCTGCGGTGGGCCCACGCCGCGCTACCCCACGACGGTGAAACCGAGTTTTTGATCGCGCGGGCGCATCGCCGCCAGGGGCAGTTTGACCTGGTTCGAGAGCATCTGAAAACGGCGTTTACGCTTAACTTCTCGCGGCGGCGACTCGAGCGCGAACAGTGGCTTGCACTCGCCCAAGCCGGGCAGCTTCGCGAAGCCGAGCCACACCTGGCCGGGTTGCTGACCGACCCCGACAACGAAGCCGATCAGATTTGCGAGGCTTACGTCAGCGGCTACCTGGTCAATTACCGGTTTCGCGAAGCCTTGGGCCTGATTGAACCGTGGGTCGCCGATTACCCGCGCGACCCGCTGCCTTTGCTGCTGCGCGGAAAGATTTACGTCATTGTGATCCGCTTTCAGGAAGCCGAACGCGACTTGCGGCGTGCGCTCGAGCTTGACCCCGAAAACGCAGAAATTGCATACGAGTTGGCCGAGGTTCTGGTTGTGCTCAAGCAGCCTGGCGACGCAGCCCGATTCTATGAACGCGCAGCGAAAAGCCCGACGTGGAAAGTGCGTGGCCAGGTCGGTCAAGGCAAATGCCTCAGGCTGGCGGGCAACGTCGCTGGGGCCCGTGGTATGCTCGAAGCGGCACTCGCCGCCGACCCCAAGCGCTGGGAAGCATTGCTGGAATTGGGGCGGCTGGAGCTCGAAACCCAGCACGCCGGCGCTGCGGCGGGGCTATTAAACCAGGCAGCGCAACTGAACCCGCTGGGGCTGGAGGTACGCTATGCGCTGGCCTGCGCGCTCAAGGCATCGGGCCATGCAAAAGATGCCGCGCCGCATTTTGCGTTTGCCGATCAGGCACGGCGGGATCTCGCCGAAGCCGTACGGCTGGCCGACCAGGTCATGCTTCACCCACATGACGCCGAAAGCCGATATCAGATTGGGTCGATCTATCTGAAATATGGCGCCGACGAAAAGGGGATCTATTGGCTCCGCAGCGCACTCGACGAAACGCCCGGTCATAAGAAAGCCCATGCCGCTTTGGCCGCCTATTACGAAGGGCGCATGGAAAAAAGCCCGGCATTTGCCGAATTGGCGCGACAGCATCGGCAACAGGCCCAGGCAGCTCGCGGCGAAAACGGCGAAGGTCGATCGGCACGCGGGCAGCCTTGAGCCAAACCGGGCCGCCGCGCGCCGGCGAAGCGTTGCTAATCCTTGAGCTCGACCGCAAACTGGTTTTCGCCCTGGGCCTTGACCGTAAACGCGAGCGAGCTCATTTCGTGGTTATTGTACTTTTCAGGAATGAGCGACTTCGCCTGGTTCTGAAGGCCAGCTTCATAGGGGTTCACACCTTGGGGCGCCCCCTCTTTGGGAGTCAGATCGACCGATTCGGTCTTGGCGCTGGCCGCCACGGCGATCACGGCCACCCGGTAGTCGCCAACTGCGGCGCCCGGCTTCGTATTCGTAGACAGCGTAAACTTGCCATCCATGCCGGTGGTCGCCGTGGCGACGGGCCCTTTCGTTGGCGTAAACGTAACCGAGGCGCCTGCCAGCGGCTTGCCATTGTACGTGAGCGTTCCCCCTGCGGGAACGAGCTTGAGTTCATCTCCACCGCTACAGCCGACAATCGTCGCAATGGCCAATCCAAAACACACGCCTGCCGCCGTCAGATGCCGCATCTTGTTGCTCCTCGAAAAGAATCGACTTGTTTTCGCCCGATCGACCACGCACCAGCGCCAAGGCCAGGCGCTGATGCGTGGCTGGAAAATACACGCTGGCAGACCAGCCTGCCGATCCGCAATCAATTTTAATAGGCCCCGATCGGCTGACCATCGAACCGGCAACCGAGGTACTGATAGGTTTGTGCGTGGTTGATGTTCTGACTCAGGAAGTGCACCGACCCATCGGCAAACAGGAATTGCGAACCGCCCACATGCAGCGAGCGAAACCCCCAACCGATGCTCCATTCATTCTGGTCATGACACGATGGCATCGAGGCATATTGAGCGGGCGTGGCCCAACTGCAGGAAATGAACGTGTTGATGGGCGTCACGGTCGACCCGCAGGCATTGCCTTCGCCGTTATAGTTCCAGTATCCGCCGCCCATCTCGCCGGTACAGCCGAACAAACACTCGCCGACGGCCAGCGTGTTTGAAAGGCCGTCGGTGATATCCTTAAACGCGATTTTTGCACCCAGGCGCACAAACAAGCCGTTCGTCTGATTCGGGTCGGCCGAGTTCCCGGCGTATTGGCAGCCGGTGGGGCAATTCATCAGGGCAAAATTATCAAACACGCAACTGCCGTTTTGCGATCCGACTTTCGTCGAGCCGACGCATCCCTTGTAGTTGGAGTAGGCATGCGTACCCGGCCCCGGCGTCGGGTTGTACGTGGCCGACGGGCAAATATGAATGCCCGAATAATGCGCCCAAGCCGGCTGGCCATCGGCCAGGATTTGCCCTTCGGTGTAGTTCAGATTGAAATTGAGTTGATTGTACAGCGGGGCCTGATCAATGTAGGGCAGCACGCGAATGCCCCAGCCGACTTGTGGCGACGAACCCCAGCCGCCGCTGCCAGCGACGGGCAGCATGTCGAACGTGTCGTGGTAGTTGTGCAGGGCCAGCCCGAACTGCTTGAGGTTGTTCTTGCATTGCGACCGGCGGGCCGCCTCGCGGGCCTGCTGAACCGCCGGCAGCAACAGGGCCACCAGCACGGCGATGATTGCAATCACGACCAGCAACTCGATCAACGTAAACCCGCGGCGCAAAAATGGTTTTCGAGACATGACATTTCCTTCGCACGAAGACAAACAGAAACGGAGAAAACCGGGGGACGCAAGCCATTCGAATGACAGAAAGTCTGCCTGGTCCGCAAACGACATACAATCAGGTTGATTCCGGTTTGTCAAGCATGATACACTCGCCTTCGAATCTGCTGATTCAATTTCTCATTTGACGGATGCACCTGAAACGACCGTTTGTTCGGCTTGGTCGGCATGCAAGGGTTCGGCCGTGGCCGTGTCGAAGGGTGTGCACGGGTTCCGCGTCACGAATCAACGATTTGATGCCCCCGCTGTACGGCTGTCCTGACCTGGCCCGCTCGGCTACGGTTCTCCCGGACCGGGTTCCGTTGGTCTGGTCGATGGAGTTCCTTTGAGCACGCCCTAGTTTGCCGACAAGTCATTCTCGGATATGTTCGTGATACCGATGCGAAGTTTCATACTCTGGCGCGCGTTCTGGCTGGCTGGCGTGCTGGTTGCCGCGAGCATCGGCTGCGATGCCACGCCTGCAAAGTCGCCAGCCCCGGCAACCTCCGCTGCCGACGCCGCTTCGAACCCGGTCAGCACAAGCCTGTCGAGTACGGTCCCTTCGCCCATACGCTTCATTGACCGCACCGGGCGCAGCGAAATTGATTGCGTATACCGCAACGGCGAAGAGCGCGGCTATGCGGGCATCATTGAATCTCTGGGCGGGGGCGTGGCGCTTTTCGACTACGACAATGACGGCGACGTCGACCTGTTTGCGCCCGGCGGGGGCGAGTTTGGCGCAAATCGGGAGATTGCGGGGCTGCCTTCGGCCCTCTACCGGAATGATGGAGACTGGCGTTTTGCGAACGTAACGAATTCTGCCGGCGTGGGCCAACCCCGGCACTACACGCACGGCGTGGCCGTCAGCGATGCCGACAACGACGGCTTCGCCGACTTCGTCGTCACCGGGTATGGCGGCGTGCAGTTCTTTCGCAACCAGGGCGACGGGTCGTTTGAAGATGGCACCGCGCCCGCGGGGTTAACCGACCCGCTGTGGAGCAGCAGCGCCGCTTGGGGCGATCTTAATGGCGATGGCTGCCTCGACCTGTACATCGTGCATTACGTGAATTGGTCGTGGGACAACGACCCGCCTTGCCTGGGCCCCCGCCCCGACCTGCGCGACGTCTGCCCGCCGCGCCAGTTCGACGGTCTGCCAGATACGCTGTACTTCGCCAACGGCGACGGCACGTTTACCGATCATAGCCAGGCAGCGGGGTTGCGGCCCGGCGGCAAAGGGTTGAGCGCCCTGCTGGGAGACATTGATCTCGACGGCGACCTCGACATGTATATCGCCAACGACAATTCACCCAAGTTTCTGTACCGCAACCGTGGCGCGGGCGTGTTCGACGAAATCGGGCAGGTCAGTGGTGCAGCGCTGAATGAAATGGGCACGCCCGATGGCAGTATGGGCATCGCGCTGGCCGATTTGACTCTCGATGGTTTGCCTGATCTCTGGGTTGCGAACTACGAACGTGAAAGTTTTGCGCTGTACAGAAACTTGGGT
>JAJXXL010000295.1 GCA_021781115.1 Planctomycetota bacterium | reverse complement strand
GTGAATTTCTACACCTTGCCAAGGCAGACCCGGCCGCAGGTCGCTGGCGGCGCCATCCATCACGCCCAACAGCGACGTGACATTGTGCGGCAGTTTCGTCCCGCAGGCCCACCCTGCGTTATCGATGTAAGACAGGTTATATTGCATATTGATCCCTTCGCACACTGGAACCACGGCCGAAAGCACGCGTGTCAGCGTGGCATGCGTCGCATCGTCCTGGGCAGCGTCGTACGACGCCAGGAAACACCGGCGATCGAGAAACAACCCCCGGGTGCGGGCCCGCCGCCCGACGAAGCACACGGCGTTCGTGGCGTTTCCGAATTCGGGCCGCGTTTGGGCCAAATCCTCTGAACGACCTTCGACGTGCTGGCGGGCCGCCTCGAACGATAAATCCAACGGGGCCGAATCGAATCGCCGACACCGCTCATGAGCGTTTCTGCGACAGGCTTCGCGCAACGTCGATCGGGCCAATTCAAATTCGGCGTAGTGCGACGGAGGCAGCAAATCAAGGTCGGCAAAAGTAATGGAATCGACCGCCGTGTTGTGCATTCCCCCCAGAAAAATTGTGTCCTCAGGAATTGGCAGCCCGCGGCGCCCCAGGGCGGCCCGCACCCGCACGTCGTTCAAGATCGCGGCCAGTGCCCGTCCATTGGCCCCCCCGGGGTTGCCCGAGCACGCACCGCAGTCATACGCCGATTTGTGCGGGTTATTCAGGCAAAAAGATCCGTGCCCCAGAAACATCACGATTCGTGCAAATCCCGTCGTCAGCCCGATCTCGCGAAGCGTGCACTCGGCGATGTGCACCATTTCGTCGAGCGTGAAGCCCACCTGCCCCTCGTCAGGGCCGGGCGCAGCCGCCGAACGCTCCAGCCGCAAGCGCGTGATCATGGGGGGGCCGACCAACCCCCCCAACGCCCGGCGAACCCGGGCCGTCAGCCGCGGAAACAGGACCCGGGCGACCAGTGGTATCGAAGCCAGCACCCCCGCTCCCACGGTAATCAGCGTGCCGCCCGCCATGCTGCGACTGCCGACATGCACCTGGTGCGAGGCGGCACCGAGCGCATGCCGGGCCCGCTTCCGGCGGCGGTTGGTTTCCTCCAGCGGGTAAACCACTTCTTCTCGCACCCAATGCCGGGGCTTGATCACAATCGGGCAGAGCGCTGCAAAGTGCGCATCGGCGATGCCGCGAAAATACATGGCCACCCCGAAGAACCCCGCCGCCCCAAAGGTTTCGACATCGGGCGCTGTTTCCTCGAGATGCCGCCGGAATGATTCCTCGCGGGTGTCGATGCAGCACACAACCTGAAATCGCGGCGCCGCCACGCGCTCGGCCGGGCGAACGGCATGCACGGCCAACGCGTCGAGCGCCCGAATGCGAAACCGCCGCTCAAATGCCTGCTGAAAAATCCGTCGCCGCTCGAGACCCGAAAATGCATCGATCTCGCTGATCAGTCGGCGCCAGGCGTCGGGCGGCAGTTGATCGAGCGCCGGCGGCGACCAACCCAGCAACTGGGCCAATTGAAATGCCAGAAACACGCGCTGCTCGACGCTCGACGGCTGAGCCCTGACCCGGTGCAAATGCGCCGCATGGCGCAGCCCGCTGAGCGGCCCCTTGTACTTCAGCGCAGCGGCGGCCGCCCGTGCTAAAGCCAGGCGTTCGAGCACAAGCCGAATTGCCAGGAATTCAATCAGCGTTCCCTGAGCGACCGGCAGCGAAACCCGGTCGCTCCGCGTTTCCATCTGCCACAACATGCCTGCCCAGCCCCGCAGGGCCAGCAGCGTTGCGCAGATAAAATCGGGCCATTCCTCCTCTGCCACGCCCAGGAGCTCCAGCGATTCGAGAATCGAATCCTGCGGGCTCAATCCGGCGTGAGCGAGCCGCGCCAACTCTTTTGTGAGCCGGCGGACCCACCGCGCCGCCGGTCGCCGCACGCCTCCGTACAGCGCACAAAACGCCCGGTAAAACCCCTGTTCGCGGTTGGGCAGCGACCAATGCGCGAGCCCCTGATCGGTGAATGCCGCACAAAACCGAATCAAAACGTCGTGAACTGCGGCGTCGCTGTCGACCCCGGTGGCATCGCGAAGAACGTCGCGATGGCGAACGCCCACAGGCAGGCTCCCGCCGCTTCCAGTACCCAGGGGAGGACCGACAACGCTCCAGCTTACACCGCTGCAACACACGCGCCACAGCGCCTGCAGCGTCAGCGAACCCCATTCCTGCTGCGGCTCGTTCCAATGCTCGATCGACGGCTCGCGAAACCGCGCCACCAGGTCGGCCAGCAGATGCTGCGGATCGTGCCGCGCCAAGTCGAAACGTATGTCCTGCATCAGGCCGGGCCGCAAGTCGCGCATCACCCAATGTTGCGTTTCCTCGATCAGCCGCTCCTTGACCAACGGTGCAACTTCGGCCCGAAACTGCGTCAGCGCGTCGGTTTCAGCGACAAACCACCGGAGCTCGGCCGCCGACCCGATTTCCAGCGGGTATTGCAACATCGCCAGCCGCAGGTCGAACCGTGTGCCGGCCGGCGCCACAGGCTCGACAGCCGCGCTGCCGAGGTCCTCGCGCAGCACGGCCTTCAAATCCTCGACGCGGATTCGGCCCCGCGCCAGTTTCTCACGGTAACGCGATTCACTTAGGTACGGCTGACAGTCGTAAAGCCGCGCGCCAGTGCGCATGCCCTGGTCAACCGGTGTACCTTCCAAGGCCTGCAACGGGTTGAGAAATGCAAATGCCGTAATCGGCCCGGTATGCGGCAATAATTGAGCCGCCTGCTCGATCGCTGACTCTAATGCTGCGATCCGTCGCTCGCTCATTTCGCAACCCCGTCTGCCATAACTGTCTGCGCGCTTGGCGACAAAGGAAAGGCCGAAAATCCATGGGCTGCGGCGGTTTGTCGCCTCGTCATGTCGGCAGATAGCTGCGGCACATGTCGCCGATGCGCGAACGCCGGAGCAGAGCTGGTTGTCGAATACGACCGGTCGATGACGATGCGCAGGTGAAGCACGCTACGGCCCCATCCTTCCAGCTTCAATGCGGCGGGCTTCGTGCAGGATCTCGTCGCAACTCGCGCGGTTGGAAACGGCCTGCCGGAACTGCCCGTCATGCAATGCGTACGCCAGCCGCGACAACAGTTGCAGATGACCGCGGCTCGTGGGGCTGACGATTGAAAACAGGACTCCGACCGGTTTGCCGTCGGGCGCCGCAAAATCAACGGGCTGTGCCAGAAACGCCAGCGTGATCATGGGCCGCGTCACATTCAGGACGATCGGGTTCCGTACGTGCGGAATTGCAATGCCGTCGCCGATCGCCGTCGAAGCCGACGTTTCCCGTGAGCTCAGCAGATTCAGCAGCAGTTCGCGATCGACGCCGTCAGGCAGCGGCAACAACCGCACTAGAGCCGCCAGAGCCTCCTGCCGGTTGCGGGCCTGAACTGCGTAATGCACGCCCCCCGCGGCGAGGGCACACGCTAACGACGGAACGTCGTCGCCGTCGTCGAAATGATCGAACAATTCCAGCGACACACGCACACGATTCGCCGTCGCCCACTCGAGCAACTCGGCGCGATTAACGCGGTACTGTCCGCCCACCTGCTGCGCCGGCAGGCCCTGCTGTCTGATCCACCGGGAAACAGTCGATTCATTCGCCTGCAATAACCCGGTCAGATCACGAATACTCAATTGCATATCGTTCCTCGACGGCCGTTCTCCAACGGACCAACCCCTCCCTGGCATCGAACGGCTACGCGCCAACCACCCCGCAGGAGGGAGGGGGCCTCGTGCATTGCGCCGCCGGCTCGATGTGAGAATTGTACGCCGGCCGCCTGCGATTTCAAAAGCATTTTCGAAAACAGGTGGAAATCGCCGGCCTGCCGCGCCCCGCCCGCACCAGTTCCCTGAGGATTCGAACGGATCACCCGGTGTTGATCGTGGCCCCGCAATTCCGCGGCGCGGCGATTGTCCAGACGCAGTTCTCGAACCGAACCTGGTTTGAAAAATCGGCCACGAGCTGCTTCGCTGAACGGGGCGACTCGCACAAGATGCACAAAGTCGGCCCCCACGATGACTGCCCCAGCCCCTCGACACCCGCCCGGCGCAATTGCCCCGCCAGCCGCCGCATCAACGCATCAGCGAACACCCCGCCCTGCACCGGTGCAAAGTACTTTCCAACGGTTTGCCCATACGCATACAGCGCCGCGCTGCACCGCGCGAAATCGGCCTCGACGATGGCAGGCAGCCAATCCATCACCAGGTTCCGACACAACGCTTCGGTGGTTGTGCGTGGCATGGGCCTGAGTCGCAAAAAAACCCGATCTTCTTGTTCACCCGACAAGCCAGCGACTTCGGCAGGCCGCACGAGCACCAGCCGCCAATCCTCGGGAAATTCAGCCCGTGCCACCAGCGGGCTGACAGACGCGTCATCATACTTGCCTCCCTCGACAAGAAACCCGCCGCGTTCAAAGCCATGAATTCCCAGAGCCGACCGCAATCCGCGCCCGGCCCTGAATGCACACTCGACAGCGGGTCGCCGCAGACCGGTGCGCAACGTCATCCAGGCGGCGACCAGCGCCAACTCGAGTTGTGTGCCCGCGCCCAGCCCGACATGCTGTGGAACGGCCGCGACGATTTCGATGCGAACCGGCGGGGGCTGCTCGCGGCGCGGCCAGACAGCGCGGCAACGGGCCAGCGTAGAAATAATCCGCAACCGAACATCATTGGGGCAGTCCAATTCGTCACAGGCACTGACCGCAACTCGAATGGTCCAACCGGGGTTCTGTACCATCAGCCCCGCCCCGCCATGTCGCCGACCCGTCTTCGCCCCGCTGGCCAACAGCCCGAAATGCAGTCGCGCCCCGGTGCTAATTTCGACGGAAGTAACAATATCACCTGGGTTCGTCATGCTTCGACTGCTTCGATCGATAATCCACGCTGGCACCGTCGTACCACATCAACCCGACGACAGCAGCACGAACTCTGCCAAGGTATCCCCCCGCCCCGGTTTTGTCAAAACGCAACGCCCCGTCAAAGAATCTCGATAAGCTCGGCTTTCATAAGTCTCGACAATTTCCAAGTTCACTGAAACGCCGACAGGCCAGTAGACTCAAAGTGCTGGACAGCGCCTCGCATGGCCCTTTGCACACATTGCCATGTCTGTGTCGGCCAGTCCTGACGCTCACTGCGACCACCCGCGGCCGAAATGGCCGCGGGTGCGTCAGCCGCATCCGAACCTGTTGTGCTGCTGTCTGTTATACATGACGATGGTATGTACGACGGCGTCGAGCGTTGGCAGGTGCGGTTGGCCCAAACCCGCCCGATTTCGGAGACAGAAACGTTGCCGCCGAGACCACGGAATGCACATTACCAAAGCTCCTCGACGCATGACGGGGTTTCGCTCGTGACGCGATGGCGCGAGTGGTTGTTTATGAGTACATATTACTAACACGAATTGTAAAGTTTATATATGTTTTAATATATGGTTTTTGAGCTCATCCGAAATTTGGGCTTACGCATGAGTCTCAGGGCGTGTTTTTTCCTTGCCGCGGGGCGTGGTCAAACGATTAGGGCGCAGGGGTGACGCGTTGCGGAGGTCGCCTCGATGGTGGGGCCAATAAATCGTCTGCCCATTGCCTGCGGTCAAAGTGCACGGTGAGCTTGGCCAGGGCGGTTCGATTCATCGTCGACTCGGTCGATTCCGACGACTTCCGGTCACTGAGCAGTGGTCGCAAGTTGCGCGTGAATTGCCGCCAGCAGGCTGGTTTCGGCAATGTCACGCGAGGTGGTCGTGGGCGCGATGAGCAGCGCTGAACGGGGTTCCAACGAGCGGCCGGCCGCGGGCGAGGTGGCCACGATGCGAATGCCGCACGCTGCGACAGCGGCGGGCGAGGTTTCCGTTTTCAACATCGGCGTGATCTCGCGAAGCCAGGTTGCAAGCGACAGTGAAGATGGCCAGGAAAAATGCAGCCACGTGGCAGATTCGCCGGCGTAAAGCAGACGTCGAAACCCGAGTGCCAGGCGGCCCATGGTGAATCGTGCGTTGAGGTCTTGCAAAGGTCGCAGCCGAGTGGCGCCTGACAAATCGCGGTATCGCATCGCGTCAATGCCCAGCGGGCCGAAGTATCCGAGATCTTGCAGGCGCTGGGCGGCGCGTTGGGCCACCGGTACCGCGTCGCTCCAATCTTCAGAAACGTCGGCACTGGCAAATCGGCTCCCCCGATAAGCTCCGCGGCTATCTGTGAGCAGATCGGTAATGCCGATGAGTTGCGGTGCGCCATTCTGGGGAAGCGTGAATTGAATGCCCGCTTCGGCCAGCGGCTCGACGCGGGGTTCGAAGACAACACCGCCGTGCCGATCGAATCGCCGGACCAGCCAGTTGACCTCGGCGACACCCAGCACCGGGCCGTGGCCGGAAAGCCTTTCGCGGCCAGACATTCCGAAACTGGCTTTGAACAGCCAGCCCGCCGGGCTGTGTCGTATTGCGCGGGCGGCTTCGTCGAGAGTTGTCACGATCTGTGACCCGGGCAATGCCACGTCGAATTCCTGTTCGAGCGCCCAGCGAAAGCGGCGATCGTTCACGTGCTTGACGACATCCAGCGGCGGCGCAGTAATTCGCCAGCCGCGCCGCTCGGCCGCTGCCATAAGTCGCTCGGTCCAACCCCAGGGCACGAGTTCAATTTCCGGTCCGCCGGGCGCCTGCTCAAGATCGCTGACGAAGCTGGGCAACGTGGGGTGAAGGCACGGCAATTCGTCGAATTCGGTCGCGGCGGCGAAATCGGGGCTGAGTATAAAATCGTGCGGCTCGGCGATTGCCAGCCAGGCACTGGCCCGTGCCGCCGTGATTTGCCCAATGCGGTCGCCCGGCTGCCACCCGCGCTGATCCAACTCGTGCTCGAAGTCGAAATTCCCGATGAACACCCGGCGCATGATGCTGGCAGCGTTTCGTAACACTCGAACTGGCGCCACCCCCGCAGGGCAAAAGCCAGCCCGCGGCGCGGGGGGGAATTGCCCCCCAGCGAACGACGCGGGCGGGGTACATCGGGAAGGCGGGCTTCAGACGAGTTCGGCGATCGTGCGACCGTCTTCGATCATGTAAACAGGCCGACCGGCCTGATTCATGAATTGCGATTTCAAGTCGATGCCGAGCACATGAAATACCGTGGCCATCAGATCCTGCGGGCTGATCGGGCGGCTGTGGGGCACTTCGGCCTTGGGCGACGACTCGCCGACGACCTGCCCCATTTTCAGGCCGCCCCCGGCCAAGGCCAGCGTACTCAGCGGCGCCCAATGGTCACGGCCGGCGTTGCGATTGATCCGTGGGGTGCGCCCGAATTCGCCCGAAATGACGAGCAGGATCTTCTGGTCGAGCCCGCGCTCGTAAATGTCTTCGACGAACGTGGCGACCGCATGATCGACCTGCGGCCCGCGTTTTTTCATGCCGTCGGCAATGGAGCCGTGCATGTCCCACCCACCGAAATTCACGGTGACGAAACCGCACCCCGCTTCGCACAAGCGCCGGGCGATCAGCATCGACTGCCCCAGATCCTTTCCGTACCGCTCCACGGTGCGGGGGTCTTCCTTTTTCAGGTCAAAGGCTTCGGGGGCGTTGCCCAGAATCAGGTGAAACGCTTGCTCCTCAAAGGCATCGAGGCCCGCCATCAGGCCCGAACTGTCGGCGTCGCGGCGGAAACGATCGAGGCCTTCGAGCAACTCGCGGCGGTCGGCGAGCCGGTCTTGGGTTTTCAGTTCGATGGCCATGTTCTTGCGGGCCGGCCCTTGCGGGTCAAACGGCGCGCAGGCCGTTCCCAAAAAGGCCGGGCCGTCAAACCCAATGCCGCCCAGGCGAACATAAGTGGGCATTCCGGTCGAGTGGTGATTCGCCCCACGAACGCGTGCAGCAATCGCGCCGAGCGCCGGTCGAATTGCAGTGCCGCCATTGTCGGCCTTGCGGTTGTCGTAACCGGTCATGACCCAATGGGTGCCGCCGCCATGACCGCTGTTGCGATGGGCAAATGACCGCACAAATGCCATACGGTCTGCCAGCGCCGCGATTTTAGGGAAGGTGCCGCCCAATGTAACTCCGGGAAGCGCTGTGGAGACTTCGCCCGTCACGCTGCGGAACTCAGCCGGCGCCGTCATTTTCGGATCGAAGGTTTCGACATGCGTTGGTCCGCCACCCAACCACAGCCAGACAACCGATGTGTCATGAACGCCGGGCCCTGGCTGCCCAGCGGATGCGGCACGGGCCGCAAGGACGTCGCTCAAGCCGAAGCCACCCAAGCCCAGCGAGCCGACTTTCAGAAAATCGCGGCGTGTGGTGCCGTCGCAATCGTGATACGTTCGATTTCCAAAACAGGTCAACATGACGATCCTCCAATACAACCAGGCCAAGCGGATTCATCGCCAAAATATCAGCCGTGGTTGATATGTTAGGCCGCTTCGCAGGTTCTGTCAAGACGCGACCGGGAGTGGCGTACCCCGGGCAATAGTTTCGCAGAACTCGATTACAGGAAGTCGATGATCACGCTGTCGGCAAAAAACTTTCCTTTGTGCGTCAGGCGAATTCCGGTTTCGGTGTCTTCAAGCAATCCGGTCGCGACATGCCGACGGATCGCCGGAGTAGCCAGGTCGTCGAGGACATACCCGGTCAATTTCAGGAAATCGCGGCGACTGACGCCTTCCGCACGCCGCAACCCGAGAACAAGGGCTTCGCGAGCGCGGTCTTCGGGCGCGAGCTGCTCGGCTTCGCCAATGGGTGAGCGGCCCGTGAACACCCTGTGCAGCCACGTCGTCACGCTGCGATGGTTAGTTTCGCGTCGGCCGCCGATATATCGGGCGGCGCCGGGGCCAAACCCGAAATACGGTCCGCCGGCCCAATACACGCGATTGTGTCGACAGCAGCCCCCGGGGCGTGCGAAGTTCGACAATTCGTATTGATCAAAGCCCGCCGCCGGAAGTTCGTCCATCGCGGCGGCATACATTGCGCGTTCGACATCGTCGGTCAGCGGGTTCACGACGCCGTGGTGGCGGCGCGACCAGAAGGCGGTTCCTTTTTCGTACGTCAGTCCGTAGGTCGAAATGTGCGCCGGCTGGAGTTCGATGCTGCGCCGCAGTGTTTCCCTCCAGGCCGCCAAGGTCTGGTGGGGCACGCCGAAGATCAGGTCGAGTGAAAAATTGGCGATACGCCGCCGCACGCGGGTTGCGGCGTCGACGATGGTTTCAGCGATATGATCGCGTTCCAGCAGCCTGAGCGTTTGGAGATCGAACGCCTGCGCCCCCAGGCTGACCCGATTCACGCCATGGTGGGTGAGCAGTTTAATTTTGTCATCGTCAAATCCGGCGGGGTTGGCCTCGACACTGAACTCGTACCCGGGCGCCAGAATGAACCACCGGCTGAGCAGTACCAGCAGGCGTTGCAATTCTGAAGTCGAAAGATGCGTTGGCGTGCCTCCGCCCAGAAACAGCGTGTCAATTTCGCGCGGAGTTTGCAGCGTTTGCAATTCGCGGTCGAGTGCGTTCAGGTACTCGCCGATCAGGTGGTCTTTGCCAGCGACCAGTGTGAAATCGCAATAGCCGCAGCGATGCGCGCAAAATGGCACATGAATGTAGGCCGCCCGCGGTTCAGGAAATGTCGTGGTCATCGTCCTTCAGTTTTCGAAACGCCGGGTTTCGCCGAGAATTGTGGCCGCGGTCGCAAAACCGCCAGGTTTTGGTTTTGGAGTGGCGGCCCGATGCATGGTATCATCCTGCGAATCTCTTGCGCAGAGCGCGGCCCTGGCACCTACCAGGTTGGATACGGCGATGTAAACGGCCCGCCCCAATTCTGATCAACTCATGCCCACGCAGCGCATGGCAATCAGGTTTCGTTGCCGCGAAAACGTAGATCG
>JAJXXL010000387.1 GCA_021781115.1 Planctomycetota bacterium | reverse complement strand
ATTCCCACCCCCGTTCATCAGGGCGACTTCGTGTACATTACGAGTGGGTACGGCGCGGGCTGCAAACTTGTCAAAATCGGGCCAGACAACGCCGTTAGCGATGTCTATGCCAACAAGGAAATGAAAAACCACCACGGCGGCGTTGTGCTCATCGGCGACCATATCTATGGCCATTCCGACGGCGGCGGATGGGTCTGCCAGAATTTCATGACGGGCGAAAATGTCTGGAATGAAAAGAGCAAGTTGGGCAAAGGCTGCCTGACTTGCGCCGACGGAATGCTGTATCTGATGGAAGAGAACAAGGCCGAAGTTGTGCTGATCGAGGCCACAACTGCCGGCTGGAACGAACATGGGCGATTTACGCTCGGGCCGCTCACCACGCGGCGCAAACCGTCGGGCCGCGTCTGGACGCACCCCGTTGTGGCCAATGGGCGGCTGTACCTGCGCGATCAGGATCTGCTGTCGTGCTTCGACGTGCGCAACCCCAAGGTGGCGCTGCAAGCCGCTGGCAAATAACCCGCAGGTTCAACATGCACCGTACGGTATTGATCTTTGGCTTGGGTCTGGCGGCTTGCGCCACCGCCCGGGCCGAACTGCCTTCGATTCGTTTCGACCGCATGCAACCGCTGGGCACGATCGTCGGCGGCAGCATTGAAGTCGAAATCGCCGGGCGCGACATTGAAGACGTGACGGCCCTCCTGTTCGACCACCCCGGCCTCAAGGCCGAACTCCTCAAGCCGAACCGGTTCAAAATTACCGTCGCCGCCGACACGCCCGAAGGCACTTATGACGTGTACCTCGCGGGGCGGT
Source organism: Planctomycetota bacterium (assembly GCA_021781115.1). GTDB lineage: Bacteria > Planctomycetota > Planctomycetia > Planctomycetales > Planctomycetaceae > JAJXXL01. Next base: position 9,074 of record JAJXXL010000387.1, on the reverse strand, counting down.
TCGGCGTCAGCAATTCGCGGCTGTTTGCCGTATCGCGCGACCTGGCCGATGTGGCCGAGGTCGAGCCGAACAACGCCGCCACTGAGGCCCAGCGGGTCGCGCTGAACGTGGCAATCAACGGCGGTTCCGACAACAACGGCCAGGATGGGTTTCGCTTTGCGGCCAAGAAGGGCGAGCGGATCGTCATCGACTGCCAGGCCGCAAGGCTCGATTCGCCCCTCGATGCCACGCTGACACTGAGTTCCGCCGAAGGCCAGATCTTGGGCCAGAATGGCGATTACCACGGGCGGGATCCGTTTCTGGATTTTCTCGTCCCTGCCGACGGCGAATATGTCGTCGTCGTGCACGACCTGTCGTACCGCGGCGGCTTTCCCTACCGCTTGCTGATCACGACCCGGCCACAGGTCGAAAACGTGTTCCCACAGGCGGTCGAGGCCGGCAAACCGGCTGAGTTGACGGCCTACGGCCGCAATTTGCAACCGGGCGGAACGCAATCGATTCGCACTGTGGCTGACCTGCCCCTCGATGAGTTCCGGTTTACCATCACCGCCCCGGCAGACCTCGTTGCCGACGGGCGGTTCGTGTTTCTCGAACACCCCACCGATCACAGCGTGTTGCCCACGGCGGCGACCTGCACGCTCGACGGCATGCAGGTGCGGGCGCCGATTGCAGGGGGCGCGCTGCACCCGGCGTGCCTGTTGGCCAGCGCTACCCCCGTCACGGTAGAAGCCGAGCCGAACGACGACCAGCATCCCCAACCCTTAACATTGCCGGCCGTCGTGGCCGCCCGGCTCAACGAACCACGCGATGCCGACTGGTACCGCATCGAGCCAACTGAAACCGGGGCGTATACAATCGAAGTGTATTCCGAGCGCATCGCCGGCCGCGCCGATCCGTTTGTCGTCGTATACGACGACAAAAACAACCCGGTGGGTGAACTCGATGATTATGGCCACCGCATGAACGCGTTCGACGCCCATTTGCGCGACCCGGTGGGTAGCGTCAATTTGCAAGCGAAACAAGCCTACCGTGTGCTCGTGCAAGATCGGTACAGTCGGGGAGGCGGGCGATATCAATACGTCCTTGCCATTCGCAAACCCGCCCCCGATTTTCATGCCGCCGCCATCCACCTCGAAAACCCCGGCCCCGCGGGAACGAACCTATGGCGCGGCGGAACGGCCGCCGTCGATGTGATTATCCACCAGAATGACGGGTTCAACGCGCCCATCACGATTACCGCCGCAGACCTGCCGCCCGGCGTCCACGCGGCGCCCACGATCATCAACGGCAATACGCGCGGCGTGTTCGTGTTGTGGTCTGACCCCGACGCGCCTGCAACAAATACCGCGATCCGCCTGATGGCATCGGGCGTCCAGGGCGACTTGACCCGACGGCGCGAGGTGCGGCCCTACACGCGCGTCTGGAGCGAGGCCAACATCGGCTCCAGCCGGCCCATGCGCGATTTGAAAATCGGCGTGCACAACACCGCGCCCTACGTGCTCAAAATCGTTCCTGACAAGATTACCGTCGAAGCCGGGAAAAAGACCGATTTGAAACTCGCAGCCGTCCGGTATTGGCCAGAATTCAAGGAAAACATCACGGTGATTCCGCTGGGGTTTTCCGGCAACTTCAACCTGCCCACGCTGTCTATTGCCGGGGGTGCGGCGGAAATCGACCTGCCGATTCAGGTGCAGGCCAACACCCGCCCGGGCGATTACACGCTAACGGTCCTGGGGCAGGCCCAAGTTCCCTACAACAAAGACCCCGAAAACAAATCCCGCCCCAATACGCTCGTTTCCAGCCCCAGTCTGCCGGTCACGATCACCGTCGTCGCCCCACCCAAGCCGTAGTCAGCGGCTGGCGTTCAATTTGCCGGCTGCCGCGGTGCTTTTTTCTTGAACAATTCCAGCCACGACAAAACGAGCGCGTCAGCCAGTTCCTTCGAATCGCGATAATCATCGACGGTTTTGCCCCAGTAAAACCCGACCCACCCGGCAGCCGGGTTGCTGCGATCGTCCATGAACTGTTCCAGCTCGGCCGCCGTGCACGACAGCGGAAACGTTTCTTCAACGAGCACTGGCTTGCCCACCGCAAACCCCCGCAGCGTGGCGATGTCTGCCGCCAGCTTGCCCGAGGTCGGGTAAATATGCACGCAAATAAAGTCGAGGTCTGGTGCAATTTTTTCCGGCACAAACCCCGAGCTGAGCCCGGGGACGTCGAGGCTCCACGGCACAAGCCCCACCGTCGTCAAGTGCCGGGCGTCGTGTTTGCGAATCGCCGTTTTCAGTTGGCGGATCCAGGCGACGGCGATTTCAGGGCGCGGCCGTTCACGCTGATCACGCGTGATGAACTGCACAAAATACTTGCCGCCGAACGCCGGGCCGAGCCAATCTTTGCCCTGGCCCCCCGGCACGACCGGTTCATTCATCAGGTCGTAGCAGAACACCGCCGGGCTGGAAGCGCAGCAGGTGGCGACCGCTTCCCAGAAGCGGGCCTGCACGGCCCAGCGTTCGGCTTCGCCCAGTGCATCGTACCACGCGGGAACGTCCGGCTTGTGGTAGCAGCCCAACCCGGTCAGGTCGAGGTACAGACGCAGCTTTTCGGCCAGCGCCAACAGTCGGCTCAACTGCCGCAGGGCGTCGTCATCGGCTTCATCGGCCCGTTTCATAAACCTGCCCAATTGCAGGTGAATTCGCACGACGTTCGCCCCTAGCGCCCGCATTTCCTGAAAATCCTGTTCGACTTTTGGCCATTCGGCAACCCAGTAGTCTTCGAGCAGCCGCCCCGTTTCGTCGTGGTCGTAATTGAACCCCCACGGAAGAAACGCCCGCCCCGACCCCTGCCGCACGAACCCGCGGTGGTCGTCGGAAATACCGATCCAGTCCAGACCGTCGGCGGCCCCCGCGCGGCCGGCCAGCACCAACCACAAGACGCCCGGCAGCCACAACCCCGCATGGGAAATCGCGTTCAATCTGGATCTGGTCATGCGAAACGGCCTCGGTCTTTTTGCGGCATTCAAAACTCACTGACGCAGCCTGCCCCGGCCGCCGGGTATCATCGCAGCGTTTCACGGCGCTGGCAAGCGTTGCAAACCCTGCGCTTCAATTCCGAGGTAATCTCCGGGGGCGACTTCGCGCCAGGTTTCGCGAGTTCCCGACGGCCAGGTAACGGTCACTTCGGGCAAAATCGCGTGCCGCCCCAACCCGAGATGAATCCGCCGATCAGACGACGATTGAAAACTGCCGCCGCCAATCACGAACCGCGAAACCTGGAGGTCGAGGTGGCCGGTTTCGACCCGAGCTCCAATCGCCGAGCGATTCGACGCGCCGCGCCCCACCAGCCGGATGAAAGCCGCCCGCGCCGGCTGGGCAGCGTTCGCCTGGGTGTCGTTTCGAAGAATGCACGCCGGATCAAGCTGGTGCGACACAACAACGTCGATGTCGCCATCGTTGTCGATATCGCCCACAGCTACCCCGCGCCCCAGCCATTCTCCCGCAAAGTACTCGCCTGCGACGCGAGACACGTCGGCGAACCGACCGTTCCGCTCATTTTGAAAGAGTTGCGGCGGCATGCGATACGGCGGGTTGCCTTTTTGCCACCTCATGTCGTCGACATGCCCATTGGCGACAAACAGGTCAAGCCACCCGTCATTGTCGAAATCCAGAAATTCGATGCCGAAACCGAGCACGAGCCGGCTGGCTGGCCCCAGCCCGGTCGACGGAGTGTCGTCGGTGAACCCCTGCCCGACCTGATTGTGAAACAGCGTATCTCCCTCGAGATAAAAGTTCGTGACGACGATGTCGGGCCAAGAGTCGGCATCGTAATCGCCAACGGTGACGCCCATACTGCTCGTCGCCGCCCCCATCCGGTTGACGGCGACTCCCAATTCGGCAGCTTGCTCCTGAAAGACGGGCGCGGCAAGCAGGCCGTCAACCGCCTGGCCTGGTTTTAACGGCCCGGGATTCATATACAGAAAATTCGGAGTTCCATCGTTCGTAACAAAAATGTCGGGCGCCCCGTTGCCGTCAGCGTCGAAAATGGCGACACCCAGCCCTTTGCCATCGACGCCGACGATTTGACAAGCACGGCTCGCGTTCAAAAAACTGCCATCACCCTGCGACAAAAAAAGAATGTCGTCGCTGGCCCGGAATTCGGTCGGCGAACAGCCCACATAACCATCGGGCGCTGCAGGCTGCCGACATAACCGCGGCGGGTCGTCGCTCGTGTCGAGATATTTCACAACGAACAAGTCGAGTGAACCATCGCCATTCAGGTCGGCCCAGGCGGCGCTCGACCCCCACCCCGAACCCGCCGTACCTGCGGCCTCGGTAATGTCGGTGAACGTGCCGTCGCCGTTATTACGCCAATGCCTGCTCGCCTTCAGGCCGGTAACGTACAGGTCATCGAACCCGTCGTTGTCAAAGTCGGCGGCGGCGCATCCGCACCAGAACCCGTGCCGCATCAGGCCGGCAAAGTCAGTTGCGCGTTCAAACCGGCCGTCGCCCCGATTGCGAAAGAACTCATTTGAGTGCTCGGAATCATTCAATTTGAGCGGCAGCTTGCAGCCGTTGGTGAAGAACAGGTCAAGCGCCCCGTCGGCATCGTAGTCAAACAGCGCCACGCCGCCCCCGTTCGATTCCAGGATTCGATGCAATGGCCCAATATCATCAAACCGCACGAACTGCACGCCGCAATCGGGTGCGATATTCGTGAACCGCGGCCGAGCGCCCGCGGGAGACGGTTGCGACGTGCCGGCCCCAGAAAACTTGTGCATGAAATTGAGCACCGCCGGGCGAGCGACCGCCGTAGATCCTTCGACAGCCGATTTCGCTGGCAACTTTTTCGCCGCCGGGGGCGGTCCGCCGCAACCAAGCGCGAGCCCCAGTACGGTCAGGACGCACCCGACGAGCGACCAATTCCTGAGGGCAACCCCCGGCTCACGCCGGATCGCTCGATCGTTGCTGTGTGCCACGCTCATTTTATTCCAACCGGTGGGGCCACTGAACGAAGTCGATCGTGCACCGCCTGCGCCCGGGAATTGCCCGGTTGCAAAATCAGGGCACGGCGAGCCATGATTCGGGCCTGTGCGATCAGGTCGATATTCGCGCACATTTCCGCAATTTCGACGAACATCTCGGGCGACGTTAAATCGGCTTCGACCGCGCCCAGCCGGTTCTGAATGCGGGCCAATACGATGGCGACTCGCAACGCCTGGCTGCGGCGTTTGCCCTCGTTCAATAGGGCACAGGCCGACGCAATTCCCAGATAACATTCCGCACACGCCGGGTCGGCCTTGAGCACGCGCTCAAAATGCGCAATCGCATCGGAATAGCATTTCTGATCATTGGCGACGTGACCGCGCAACCGCGACAACAACCACGGCTCGCCGTCGGCCGCGGCGGGAAGCCTATCGACGACCTCGGCCATGGCTGCCCATTGGTTGCGTTCTCGCAGGCAATCCAGCAGGGCCGCCCAGGCCGGCAAATGACCGGGCTGTCCGGCACAGCATTCTTCCAGAATCGCCTGCGCGTCGTCGAGCCGTCCCTGGGCGGTCAGATAGCGGGCCCGCGCCACACGGAGGTTCAAATTGGCGGGGTCTTTTTTCAAGAAGTCATTCAATTTCGCCGCTGCATTTTCGCCATGCCACCGCAGCAGCGTCGGAAAGCAGAATGTCATGTCGTCGAAGGCGTCGCCCTCATTGCGTTCAATCATTTCGCCGAGAAGCGCGCGGCGTTCTTCCAACCGCAATTGCACTTCGAGCAGGTACCGCAACCGCTGCCGGGCATCAACCCGATGCGCCGCCGTTTCCTGCGGTGCCTGGCGTTCGAGCTCGAGGAATTCACGAAGCTGGCTTTCTGCCGCGGCGGCGCGATCGAGGTTCAGCAGCACCTGCCCTTGCTGATACCGCGCCGTATGCCCCTGCCGGGCGTGGTCGCTCGAAATTCGTTCGAAACAGGCCAAGGCCGTCGGCAGATCACGCTCGCCCGCCGCCCACTCGCCCAGCCAGCGGAGCGTGTCGGCCTGATCGGGTTTGCGGCCAAATTCAATTTCAAACGCGCGGGCCGCGCGGGCGTAACGCACCGCGGTCACGCCGGGCGGCAAGTCACGCGGGGCGGCAAAATGACGCGCAGCAGAATACCCGGTGAAAGCGAGACCAGCCACCGCGATTGTCACGACCAAGGCAAGCCACGGGTGAGACCGAATGGATAATGCCATGAACCACGGAGCAAGCCGATTCGAGTTCAACCCCGACAAGCCGTGTGGCGTGCCGGCCATCGACGCGGAATCAGACTGATGGCGTTACCAGACCAGCCGCTTCGCCCGATGCACCACCGGCCAAGACGCAGTCGCTTGCGAGTGGCCTTGCCAGCCTGCGAACCACACCCGGCGAATTGCCGACGCGCAATTAAACTGTTGCGGGCGGAGAATTCAACACACCGCCCGAAACGCCGCAGCGTTTCGGGCGAATTGGCAGGACGAAACTCGCACGAGAGGGGTAAATCAGTAGGCGCCGACAACCTCGGCGCCGCCACTCGTAATAATCGCCCTCATTGTCGCAGCCGCCATATACTGGTTCATGAACCGCACGGATCCATCAGCCATGACCGCTTGACAGCCCCCCTCGTGGTAGCTTTTGGGGCCAAGCTGGCCGTCATTGCCAGCCCAGGTTCTAATCCAGAGGAGCTGGCCGGGGCTGTTCCACGGTGCGCCGCATCCGACCGAGTACTGAATGTCGTCGGGACAGCCACCATTTCCGTTGTTGTTGATCCCGTCGCAATCACCCTGATAGTCGCACCCCGACGTCGCTGTCATGATCCCGAGCGCCCACGCACCCCGAGAGTCGTTCATTGCAGGCCCGGCGGCGGCCTCCCAGACAGCGACCGTGTTCGACGTGCCGTCTGTAATGTCGGCAATGCGGCATGAACCACCGCTTCCCGCGAAACCCTTGGTGTTGAGGTTGAGCGTATTCCATCCAACAAACAGGTTGCCACTAACATTTGCCGTATTGCTGATCGCATAGCTGCCCTTCGCCCAGCTTCCCCCATACGAGGTGAACGGATTCGATGGCGTGGCGCCTTTGTCGGATGGGCAGGCAATCGCCGGCAGGAACGTATTTTGGATCAACTGGCCGCTGGCAAGTTGGCCCAACGTTCCTACCTGGGAGTTGTACTGGTTGTAAAGCGGCGCCTGGTCGATGTAGGGCAGGAGTGACATCGTCCAAGTGGCGCCAATGGATGAAGGACTGGAGCTCGCACCGTTGCCACCAACGGTGATCGCGGGTGCCGCCACCTTCCAGAGTGCCGCGGGCGGAAATATCAGCATTGTGTCATGGTAATTTTGCAATGCGAGGCCCAACTGCTTCAGATTGTTTTTGCACTGGCTACGTCGGGCCGCCTCGCGTGCCTGCTGAACCGCTGGTAAAAGCAACGCCACCAGAACCGCAATGATGGCAATCACCACCAGCAGCTCGATCAATGTGAACGCGCGTCGAGAACGAAGACGTCGAAACATGCTGCGCTCCTTGAAACAAAATGACAAAAAACCAAGAAAGAAAGCACCTTGGCGCGCACGCCAAAGGGGTCGTCCACAGATCGTGAAAGACACACCCGCTGGCACCGTACCAACACCGGCGTACAAATCGGGTCAAGAATTAACCAGATGGAATACTCGGAAATCGAGCAAAAACTACATTGCAACGCTCCTGAGCGTAACGGCTGGAATCAAAAAGTCAAGCGCAATTCATAATGTTTGACGAGGCCACCTCTTGCGAATCACCGCGCTGATTTGCATGGGGGTCCGTAAGCGATCGCAGCCTGTTACCCGCCCCGCGCTCCTGCCGAGCCCAAGAAACCAGCACGTCATTTCTGGCGATGCGGCGGACCACGTGCAGGTGCGAACCAGCCGCCCGCGATTCGACGCGGGAAATTCGACGCGGGAAAAGCGATCCAGCCGCCGCCCGAAAAGTGTTACCGTGTGTTCTCCAGGAGATGGCGGCGGACGCCAACAATGATTCTCGTGCCGGTCGCCCAGTCGTCTTCCCCGCCTGGCGGGACGGCCGCTGCGGTTCTTCGGTCTCGCACCTGATGGTTGGCTTGCATTCGCAATTTCAGCGTGATAGAACCGCAGGATCAGCCCGACGAGGGTAAGGCTGTTTCGCAGAATCAATCGCCATTTGGCGGTGCGTTAAAATTCGGCCAGTCTCCATGTTGCACGGAAGCTTCCTTGATTTCACTTTGTAAGAACGATTGGTGTCTTTGCGATTTGCCCCCAGAGCGACAACCTGTGGGCTTCTGTTTTCCGATCTCAAGAGTCTTTATTTGAAAGTTTGCGCAATGCCTGGAATCGCTTTCACCTTACGCTGTTTCTTGCAAACGACGGTCATTTTGGCAACGTGCGTGTGTGTTGTCGGCTGTGGCGGCGCCACCGGCGATACACGTGATCTGGCCGACGTTGCCGGGAAGTTCACCATGGGCGGCAAGCCGCTCAAGGGGGCTGGGTTGTCCGTCAGCTTTCAGCCCGCCGACGAGAAAATCACCCCGAGCATGCTCGTACTGAAAGACGATGGGACATTTGCCGGCAAGGCGCCGGTTGGCGCAAACAAGGCATTTTTGGTTGCATCGGGGGCTCCGGGCGTAGGGCACGTCGCCCCCACAGATGTGGGAATTGATCCCAAGTACATGACAATCGATGGCGCATTTCCGGCGAATGTTGAGAAGGGTAAGCCCAACAACTTCGAATTTGATGTCGGTGATGGCACCCCATCGGCACCAGCCACGGGCACTAATTGATTTCGCATCATATCACGACGCCAAAATCCTGTTCGCTACACATCGGGCTGAAATGGTATCCCACTCATCGTTGCGTCAACGCAACGGGTGTGTCGCACTTGGCGGCCCTGCTCCGGCGTGGTCGCGCGCCCGGCTTGATCTGTCTACGTCAACTGTGAAATTGTTGGTCCATTTCAGAACGGTACCCAAGGTTGCCAATCGGTCCCATTCCGCGGGCATTGGTTCACCGTGGAAGCACTGAATGGCGGGGCCGGTCAGTAATGAGCCAGCTTGCGTTTATGCTTT
>JAJXXL010000217.1 GCA_021781115.1 Planctomycetota bacterium | reverse complement strand
GCCCGGGCCGCCGCAGGGCGGTCCGCCGCGCCCGGGGCAGCCTGCGCCATTGCCGCCGGGGCCGGTCGTGCGTCCCGCGACACCGGCGCCGCGCCCCGAGGCGAAACCATCGCCCAAGGTTCCTGACAAAACCAACGACGACGACCTGCCCATGTTCGACGAATTGCCGCCGGTTTTGTAAACTGCGAGCACGCCGGCGCGCCTCATGGTCTGGCGCGCCCCCGGTTCGAATACAAACTGCGAAACCATTCTCCCCCAGGCTGCACAAGACATGTCGTCGTTTGAAGCCCCGATTCTGGCGCTCGAGGATCGCATCGAAAAGCTGGTGGCCGTTCCGAATCCTGCGCCCGATGTCGAAGCCGAACTTCGCCGCCTGCGCGTCGAGCTGAGCCGGCTGCGGCGCGAAATCTTTGATCACCTCGACCCGTGGGACGTGGTCAAGGTGGCACGGCACCCCGACCGCCCCCAGACGCTCGATTACATTGAGTTGGTGTTCGACGAGTTCGTCGAGCTGCATGGCGACCGCTCCTTTGGCGACGACCGGGCCATTCTGACCGGCTTCGCCAAAATCGATGACCGCCAGGTCATGTTCATCGGCCAGAACAAGGGGCGGACGCTGAAGGAACGCAACGAAAGCTTTTTCGGCTGCCCGCACCCTGAGGGGTATCGCAAGGCGCTGCTGCGGATGAAAATGGCGGCCAAGTACCAGTTGCCGGTCGTGTGCTTCATCGACACCATGGGCGCGTACCCCGGTATTGGCGCCGAAGAGCGTGGCCAGGCGTTTAACATCGCGTTCAACCTGCGCGAAATGTCGCGGGTCGCCACGCCGATCGTCTGCGTGGTCATTGGCGAAGGCGGCTCGGGCGGCGCCTTGGGCATTGGTATCGGCGACCGTATCGCCATGTTGCAGCACGCGTATTATTCAGTCATCAGCCCTGAAGGCTGTGCCGGTATTCTCTGGAAGCATGCCAAGTATGCCGACCTGGCGGCGCGGGCCCTCAAGTTTACCAGCAAGGATCTGCTGCGACTGGGCGTGATCGACGAAATTGTGCCCGAGCCGCCCGGCGCAGCCCATCGCGATCATCGCCAGATGGCCGCCACGCTCAAGGCGTGCCTGAACCGCAATCTTCGCGAATTGGCGGGCGTGCCGCGCGACCAGCTCCTGGCGCAGCGTTACGACAAGTTTCGGCGGATCGGCGTGTTTGAAGAACGCCCGCCAAACGTCGTGGGTCAACCGCCGGCGGTGAGCGACGCCGGGGCGGCGCCGCGGCCAGCGGCGGGCTGAGCGGCATTTGCCGGCCCCTGGGCAACGTCCGATAATGTTTGTTATGTATCATTCCGTACCCTGAAATACCCCGGTTTTCTTGGGGTTTTCGGGGTTTTCTCAAAACACGCGGCGGCTGTCGAGCAGCAGCGTCACCGGCCCGTCGTTCACCAGCTCGACCTGCATTTCCTCTTGGAAACGGCCGGTTGCCACGCTAATGCCGGCCGCCTGCACGGCCGCCGTGAACTGCTGGTACAGTGCGTCGGCCAGTTCAGGTCGCGCGGCCTGGTCAAAGCTCGGTCGGCGGCCCTTGCGACAGTCGCCCAGCAGCGTGAATTGGCTGACGACAAGCACCTGCCCGGCCACGTCGGCCGCCGAAAGATTCATTTTGCCGGCGGCATCTTCGAACACCCGCAAGCCCACGATCTTGTGCGCCAGAACGTGCGCGTCTTCGGGGCCGTCGCCCACGGCGACACCCAGCAGCACCAGCAACCCGTGCTCGATTTCGCCCACGACTTCGCCGGCGACCGTCACCTTGGCGCGTGTCACGCGCTGCACAACGGCGCGCATCGATGCTTCTCCCCCCAAGTCGAGAATTCAATTCGGTTCGGCTGACGACGAAACCTCGGCCGATGAAAACCCGGCCGTTGGGCGATCGACGGCAAACGCCGCCAGCGGCATGAACGGCGGCTGACCCAGAACCAGTTGTGTCAGCGCGAGCGCCGTGGCTGGCGACAGTTGCAGCCCCGCCCGAAAATGGCCCGCGGCGACGAACAGGTTGTCGCACCCGGGCGCGCCGCCAAGGTAGGGCAAGCCATCGGGCGATTGGGGGCGCAGGCCGGCCCACGCGCGTTCGAACGCGGCCGCGGCCAGGGCGGGCACGACCCGGGCGGCGAACCCGGCCAACCCCCCTACGCCCTCGGCCGTGTTGCGCTTGTCGAAACCAACCGGCTCTTCGGTCGAGCCGATGAGAATTCTGCCGTCCGGGCGCGGTACGATGTACCGCGGGCCGACGTTCACGATTTGCCTGACGGGCAACGGGTGCATGGCCAACAGCGCAATTTGCCCGCGCAGGGGGCGCACCGCCGCACGGCAGCCGGCGGTTTCGAGCAGTCGGCTCGACCAGGCACCGCCGGCAACGACGAACCGGCCCGCCGCGACATCGCCCTGGTTCGTGCGCACCGCGCAGATTTTTGCGCCGTCGCGAATAAACCCATAGGCCGCCGTGCCGGGTTGCAGTACGACGCCGCGGTTCGTGCACGCCGCCTGCAGGGCTTTCAGATGCCGCGGGTTGCGTACCTGCCCCATTTGCGGCAAACGGTAGGCGGCAGTGACTTGCCGGGTCAGGGCGGGTTCATACTGCCAGGCTGCGTCGGGGGTCAGCGGCTCAACTTCGACCTGCTCGCAGCGCCAGGCGGCGACCTCAGCAGCCAGGGTCGAGGCCGGTTCGCCCAAGCGAATTTCCAGCCCGCCCGATCGGCGATAACCGTTGTCGATTCCGGTTTCGGCCAGCAACCGTTCGCTGAAGGCGGGCCACAGCGCGTGGCTCATGCCGCGCAGGCGGGCGGCCGGGGTCGTCGCGTGTTCGAAGTTGCCCGGCGGCAGCATGCCGGCGCCGGCCCACGACGCCTCCTGGCCAATGGCCCCCTGGTCGAGCACGGCGACCGTTGCTCCCCGCCGCGATAATTCCTCGGCGAGCGACAGGCCGATAACCCCCCCCCCGAGAATGACAACATCGGAAACGTTCACGGCGGGCGTACTCAACAGGGGGCATGAGCTGCGGCACGGCAACCGCGCGGCGTCAGCAGAATTCGCCGTTGTTATTTCTTCCCGCGGGCCTTCTTGATTGTCTTTTTGGGCGACAACCCGCTGATATACAAATTGGCCAGCGTGGTCGGATCGGCATTGTACACGCCCTTGAGGGCCGAGGGCAGGTCGGCCCCCCCCTGCAACTGCTGCAGGAATTTGACGAACGGCTGTTCGCCCCCGACTGACAGCATATAGCTCACGAGCGTAAACCCGACCGGAGCAATGGTGGCAGAGGAAAACGTGCCATCGGCGAAAATATCGGCCGGCTTTTCCAGCGTGGCGACGACGTCGTAGGCCGACGACCTGAGGCCGCTGAAATACGGGTTCTTGCCGTTGGAATGCGCAGCGAGCGCCAGGCCCGTGCCGCGAACAACCCAATCGGGAACTTTTTTTGCCGAGCGCTGCAGGAGCCCAGCGGTCAGGTTCACGTACAGGCTGACGCGAAAACCGGGCGAATCTTCAGCGGGGGCATCGCCGATGTCCTGCAGCGCGAGGTAGGCTTCGTCGAGGCTGGCGGTAACCTTGGAATGGCCGGTCGTTTCGGCGGGCACTTCGAGGTTTTCATTGGTTTGCGTGAACTCGGTGTAGGCAAAGCGATCTTTGAACACAAAAATAGCGAGCCGCCCTTTCCAGATTTGCCCGCCCGGCAGGCCGAACACCTTGTGCAGGGTTTTGGCGTCGTCGTCGGCCCAATCGGCGATCTGTTTGAGGCGGGCGTCCGACACGTTGCCGTACACCAGAAATTCGGGGGTTTCAACGAGGCTGGGGGTGTCTTTGGGGAGTGCGGCCTTCCATAGTTCTTCTGTGCGGGCCTTGCGGCGCTGCGACATTTCTTCAGAACTCAGCGCGGCAATCTCCTTGGCCTTGAGTTCGGCTTCGGTGGGCACCAGGCTGCGCAGGGTCGCCTTGGGGTCGCCACCATCGTACTTGGCCCCTTCTTCGATCCACGTTTTAAGGTTGTTCCAGTTCGTGCGCGTAATCAGCGCCTGGCCCGGCGGCATTTTGATCGGGTCTTGTTCACCCGCCAGTTGCCACAGGCGGCTGTCTTTCAGATTGCCGGGCAAAACGACGCGGCCGCTTTTGCCCCCCCTCATCAGCTTTTCAAACGTGTCGAGCGCCAACCCGCCGCGCGGGTTGGCGCCGCTATGGCAGTTGACGCACAGGTTGACCATGAATGGCGCGACCTGTTTGGAGAACGACACCGATTCCTTGCCGGTGGCCTTGGCCACAGAAACGGGTGGCCCCTGTTTGTCGAGTGCGACTTCGCCTGGCCCGCCCGTGCCGATTTTGGCCGATTCGTCTTTGCCGTCGAACCGCGCCCCCTGGTTGACCCACTGTTCGATTTTGGCGATTTCTTCGGGCTTGAGCGGGTCGCCGCGCGGCGGCATCCGGCCTTGGCCGGGCGCCGCAATTTTTTGCACGATCAGGCTGGCGGCGGCATTGCCGGCAATCAGCAGCGGGCCGTCCTGCCCGCCCTGCTTCATTCCGGCGAACGTATCCATCCGCAAACCGGCTTTGGGGTTGTTGTCGCCGTGGCAGCCGAGGCAGCGCGCGGTCAGGATCGGGGCGACTTCCTTGTTGAAGCTCACCCCGCCCGGCACAGGCCCTGCCCCGCCCCCTTTGCGTTTGAGCAGCACCGCTTTTTTCAGTTCAATTTGTTTGAAGTACCCCGCCACCGCTGCGTCGGCGTCTTTCAGGCCGGCTTCTTCGGTGACCTTGCGCAGTTTCTGTTCGACGTCGGTCAGCAGTTTTTCGGCGTCGTCCATTTCCTTTTTGACGATCAGCGACTGCACCTTGGTCAGATCTTTCTTGATCTCACCCAGTTCCTTGCGCTGTTCGGGCTTGAGCGCCCCGCGCACGGTGCCGGTCAAAAGAAATGCCAGCCCGGCGATCGCCAGCACGCTGAACCAGACAGCAGAAGGTTTCATGTAGTGCACGTCCTCAAGGGCGATAACCAAACCCGAACCGAAGCGGCGCACGCCGCCCTGCTTGATAAGTTCACATTATATCGCCTGCCCGGGCGGCTGAAAAGAAAAGTTTTGCGGCGGCGGCGCGGCGCAGGGGCATTTCAGGCCCGGCTCCACGCGGGGGGCTTTTCCCATAGGAGCCGCAGACCATTGAAAACGACGACTACCGTGCTGCCCTCGTGCCCGATTACGCCGAGCCACAGCGGCAGCCCCAGAAAGCTCGACAGGACGAGCACCACGATCATGCCAAACGCCAGCCCCATATTCTGCCGTACCCGGCGTGCCGCCCGCCGGCTGAGCCAAACGGCCAGCGGCAATGCCGAAAGATCGTCGCGCATCAGCACGACATCGGCGACTTCCAGGGCCACGTCGGTGCCGGCCCCGCCCATGGCAATGCCTACCGAAGCCGTGGCCAGGGCCGGGGCGTCGTTGACGCCGTCGCCGACCATGGCCAATGCATCGCCCGCGTTCATGAGGCGGTTCAGTTCGAGCACCTTCTGTTCTGGCAGCAAGTCGTATAACACGTCATCGACCTGAACCTGCGCGGCGACATTGCGCGCGATCTGTTCGTGGTCGCCGGTCAGCAGCAGCGTTCGGCGAATGCCCAGTTGCCGCAGCGCCGCAATCGCCCGAGCCGCTTCGGGGCGAACCTGATCGGCCAGAGCCATGACCCCCCCTGCTCTGCGGCCCTGCACGACGAGCAGTAACGCGGTTCGGCCCGAATCGCGAAATCGGCGGGCGGCGTCGAGCAACCCCGCGGGCAGCGGTACGCCGTGGCTTTCAAACAGGTCTTCCCGCCCGAGCCCCACCCAGTGCCCCTCGACATGCGCATGCACGCCCCGCCCCGTGTGGCTTTCAAATTCGGTCGTGGAGGGAATTTGAATATCGCGGCGGTTCGCTTCGCCGACCACGGCCGCGGCCAGATGATGTTCGCTGCCACGCTCGACGGCCGCCGCCAGCCGCAGCAATTCGTTTTCGTCGATGCCGGTCGTCCAGATCGCCTCGACGGTCGGGCGGCCGAGGGTCAGCGTGCCGGTCTTGTCGAAGGCCATCACTTCGACCTGCCCCGTCAGTTCCAATTGCCGGCCCCCCTTGAACAACACTCCCTGCATCGCCCCGCGGGCAATGGCCGACAGCATAACGGCCGGCGCCCCGATGACAACGGCGCAGGGCGAGGCGGCGACCAGCAGCACCATGGCGTGGTACAGCGCGTCGTACAGGCCCTGGGCGTGCAATTGCCAGGCGCCGACGAACGTCAGGCCGGCGGCGATGAACACGCCGCACACGTAGGGCCGTTCCCACGATTCGATGCTGGTTTGCGTGGCGGTCTTGCGGTTCTGGGCGGCTTCGACCAGTGCGACGATACGTTCAATAGCGCTGTCGGCGGGCACGCGCGTCATGGCCACGAGCACGCTGCCCTTGCCGTTCATGGTGCCGGCGAACACGGCGCCGCCCGCGGCCTTGTGCACCGGTTCACTTTCGCCGGTGATCGTGGCTTCATCGACCCAGCTTTCGCCTTCGGCCACGACGCCATCAATGGGAAACCGCTCGCCAGGAACGACCCGCACGACGTCGCCCAGCACCAGCGATTCGACGGGTACGCGCGATTCATTGCCGCCTGTCACCAGCAGCGCGTCGTGCGGGCGCAGCTTGACGAGTGCGTCGATCGAGCGCGTCGTGCGATACAGCGCGTAGGCTTCGAGCGTGTTGCTCAGCGAAAACAGGAACAGCAGCACTGCCCCCTCGAGCGCATCGCCCAGCGCCGCCGCGCCCAGCGCCGCCACGATCATAAGCAGGTCGACTTCAGGCCGCCCGCGCAACACTTCGCGAATCGCCCGCACCGCGGGTTGCGCGCCGCCCCCCAGGTACGCAATGATCATCATCGGCGCCGCTGCCGCCGGATTGCCCCGCAGCCACCACCCCAGCAGCCCGAACAGACCGCAGACGAGCGTGCACATCGCCGAGACAATGGGCGGATCTTTGGCGGCGGCGTGATGGTCGGCATGCGCGGTGGTTGCCGCCGGTCGTCCTGAAGCCTGGTGCACTATTGTGGTCCTCGTGCCGCATCGGAGGGCACACTGTATTAACGCGTGCGCCGGAAGGTTGGGTGTCATCGTCACAAAAAACTGGCAAAACACAACCCCGGCGGCGCTGATTTCGCCCAGTGGTGCGCGTGTATGTTTCCAGCCTGCGGGCCGCCCGCGATCGGCGGCTCAAACGACCGCTGCCATTTGACAGCCCCCGTTTCCCCCGGTAAACTGCCGCTGCCGAGGTCGGTGGGTGAAACATCGCCGCGGCTGTTGAACTGGCTATGACAGCCCTGGTTGTGTCGTCTGACACAGCGAGGGCTTTTTTTGTCGCCCGATTGCATGCGGGCCGGGCGACGGCCACCAGCCGGTGGCTGTGAACATTGCCCGCGGTATGCCGCGAAGAACCGGCGGCGCTCAGGGCCGTTGCGCCACGCAGACCGCTGCCCCGCCCCAGGATGACACGCATTGACGTGCGGGGCGAAAATAGTTTTTTATCAAGGAGCGATCATGTTGAAGTTGCCTCGGCGAAGTTTGTTTCCCATCGCGGGCCTCTTGGCGCTGGCGACCGCGGCGGGCGTGTGGCTCAGCCTCGTCGAACACTCGGCCGCGCAGGAAAAGAAGGCGCCGAACCTCAAGGAACGCGCCAGCCTGGCAAAGTTCATGCATGCCAAGCTGGCGTCGGCGCAGTCGATTCTGGAGGGGTTGGCCATCGAGGATTACGAAAAGATTGCTGCCGGGGCAACGAAACTGATTGCTGTAAGCGCAGCCGAAGAGTGGCAAGTCAGCAACGACCCGGTGTATTCGCAACAGAGCGAACAGTTTCGCAGCGTCGCGAAGTTGCTGAAAAAGCAGGCGCAGGACAAAAACCTCGACGGTGCCGCGCTCGGCTACGTGCAGCTCGCGCTGAGCTGCGTCGAGTGCCACAAATTCGTGCGGAATGTGCTGATCGCCGACGGCAAGTAGCTCGCCGCCCACCCCACGCGGCGACAACGCATGCCACGTTTGCCGCCGCGAACTGTTACGCCAAGCGAATATCGACGCTGGCCGCGTGGGCCGTCAGCCCCTCTTTGGCGGCCATCAGGCGGATGTCATCGGCCTGGCGGGCCAGGCTGGCGCGGTCAAATGCAATGATCGACGACCGCTTTAGAAAATCGTTGGCGCACAACCCGTTGGCAAATCGCGCCGTGCCCCCCGTTGGCAGCACGTGCGACGGGCCGGCGCTGTAGTCGCCCACGGCGACCGGCGTGCAGTGCCCCAGAAAAATCGCGCCGGCATTTTGCACCTGGCTGAGCAGGATTTCGGGGGCGGCGGTCGAAATGTGCAGGTGTTCGGGGGCGAGCAGGTCGCTGAGCCGCGCGGCCGCGGCCGCGTCGGGCGTATAAATCAGCGCTCCGTATTGCTCGAGGCTCGTGCGGGCCAGCATGCCGCGCTCGAGCCGCGCCAATTGCTCGGCCAGGGCTGCCTGCACTTGGGCGATCAACGGCGCATGCCAGGTGATTAAAATGCCCGCCCCCGGGCTGTGTTCGGCCTGCGAGATCAGATCGCTGGCCACGTAATCGGCGCGGGCGGTTTCATCGGCGAGAATGACGACTTCGCTCGGGCCGGCGATGCTGTCGATATCGACCGTGCCGTACACCTGCCGCTTGGCCAACGCCACGAACAGGTTGCCCGGCCCGACGATCTTGTCGACCGGCGCGATGCCCTCGACCCCATAGGCCAGGGCCGCGATCGCCTGCGCCCCGCCGACCCGGTACACCTCGTCAATTTGCAATTCGCGGCACGCCGCCAGTAAATCGACGTTGTACCCCCCGTAGGGCGTCGGCGGGACAACGACCGCGATTTCGCGCACCCCGGCCACGCGGGCCGGTACCGCAGTCATCAACAGCGACGAGGGGTACGCCGCCGCCCCGCCGGGAATGCAAATGCCCACGCGTCTGAGTGGCAGGTATCGCTGCCGCAGTTCAATGTGCCCGGCGGGTTGCACCGCGTCAGCCAGCGCTGCCGCCGGTTGCGGCAGGCGCACGTCGTGCACCAGAATTGCCTGCTGGAACCGGGCGATCCGTTCGATGATCCGCCGCAGCGTGGCCAGGTATGCGGGGGCGGCCTGGGCATGCGCCGCATCGAGTTCACGGCGCGAAACGCGTAGCGTGTCGCGCGTGAGTTGCTTGCCGTCGAACCGCGCGGTGTAGTCGAACACCGCCGCCAACCCCAGGGCGCGCACGTCGCCGCAGACCCGCTCGACGACCTGTTGCGGCGTGAGCGGCTCGCCAAACAGTTCAACCGTGCGCTGCCGCCCCGATTCGGAAACGATGTTTCCGTTCGGGCTCAGTTTCCGCCGCAGGTCGTCGATCAGTCGCACCGCATCATCGTGCCGTGCGTCGATCGTGGTGATATTCAATCCGCCGGGGGCCGGGCCAGACATTCGTGATCATGCTCCGCAAGTTGCAATTTCTGGAGAAATCGACCGCCATCGTAGCCGATCGGCGGCGGCCCGTTAAGGAATCGGCCCGAACCCATCGACTGGAATCGGGCTTGCGATCAGGCCCAGTTGTACGCCGACGATTTTGAACCGGGCAATCGGTTCTCCGCATCACGTTCAACCCGCGGAAATCCTGGCGTGCGTGTGCAGCCCGATCTGCCCGCCGCCGCACGAGAACCAGCAATCAAGCTCGGTTGGCGCCAAATCAAACCTGGCCTCGATGCGGTCGAAAACGACGGGCCGAAGTAACGCGTCGGCGCCTGATCGTTGAACAAAATCGGTGCATGGCCGTCCACGCGCCGCGCCCCTCATGCCAGCGCCTCCCACACCGGCGCGCCACCGTGCGCGATCGGAATCGGGCGGCCTTCGAGGTCTGCCACCGTCAGGCCGGGGTCGACGCCCAGCAACTGGTAAATCGTGGCGACCAGATCGCCCGCCGAAACCGGGCGGTCGACCGGGTACGCCGCCTGCGCATCGGTCTTGCCCACGACGCACCCCT
>JAJXXL010000589.1 GCA_021781115.1 Planctomycetota bacterium | reverse complement strand
AGTCGAGGCAATGCACCAGGCCGCTGAAATCAGCGACGTACAACAGGCCGTTCTTGATTGCCGCCGTGCCGCAGGTACGGTGCATTGTCGCTTCAAACTTCCCGCCTTTGGGGTTATCGCGAATGGGGTCGTTGCCTTCGTAATGCCAGACGGCGGCGCTGTTGGGGTTGGGGCGTTCGAAGTCGCCGTCTTTTTCGACGAGCGCCTGCAGGCGCTTGTGCGCGATCGGCGTTTTGGGGTCTTTGGCGTTGAACACCTGGGTGGGGCTGACGTCGCCGCGTTTTGTGGGGTCAATGCACCACAAGTGGCCCACGCCTTCGCCGTGCTCGGGGTCTTCGCCGACGCCGATGTACACCAGCCCGTCATAAATCAGCGGGGTGCCGATCAGGTGGTTGCGGGTGGCGCGGCCCCCCAGCACGTACAACGAAGCCTTGGGGTTGCAATCGAATTTCCACAACAGCTTCGACTTGCCGTTTTCACCGTGGGGGTCGAAGCTGTACAGCCAACCATCGCCACCGGCAAACAGAACCTGCTCGACGCCGCCGAAGATCCCATAGGACGGCGACGACCATTGGCCATGCAGCACGTTTTTCCCGGGCGAGTTGTCGGTCCACAGCACTTCGCCCGTGGTGCGGTTGAGCGCGACGAAGGTGGGCGCAGCCGGGCGAGGCAGGTTGATATGGGCTTCATCGACGCCGTTTGACGTGTTGACGAACAATGTGTCGCCGGCGGCAGTCACTGAGCAACTGCACATATTGTGTTGCGACACTCCGAGCTTACTCATCATGTTGAGCTTCCAAACCACGTCGGCTTCGTGCTTTTCGTCCCAAACCGTTGCTGCGGCGGCTTTGTCGCCGGGCTTGGGCTGTGGCTTTTCATCGACGAAGGGACCGTCGTTTTCGCCGTCGCGAAAGCCCTCGGTGTCGAGGCAAACCACTTCGCCGCGACTCGTCACATACCACAGGCGGTCGCCGTCGACGAGCGGGGCCGAGCAGATACCCTGGTTGGGCCAGTCGTGCACGCGACCGGTGGGCAGCTTTTCGCTGGAATGCTGCCAGATAAAGGAACCATCTTTTTCATCGAAACAGAGCAAGACGCCCAGATCGACCGTGCTGGGGTAGCGCTTCAGGTAGCCCGAGCCGTTGTTGGTGCCGACATACACTTTGCCGTTGGCAATGACCGGGTTTCCATACGTTTCCGAACCGAGGCTGGCCGACCATTTGATGTTTCGCCCGGTGGCGACGTCCCAATCGGTGGCGATGTTCTTGCCGGCGGGCGTGTTGTTGCGATACGGCGAACCGCCCCATTGGGGCCAGTCGCCGGGCTGAACCTTGAGGCTTTTGATCCATTTGAGCGCTTCGGCAGTGGGATCAAAGCCGGTTGAGGGGTCTGCCGCCGGCGCGGCGCGGCCTGCGGCAAAAACTCCCGGCAGAACCAACAGGATCGTAATGGCAGTCCGAAGAGCGTTCATGAATCAAACCTCTATGCGATGGAAACCGGAATCGCCCGGCGTCGTCGACGGCAGTTCAGGCCAACGTCAAGCGGCGCGAGGCATGTCAAAAATCGGCGTTTGCGCAACCGGGCGCGGGGCGTCCGATTCATGGCTGGGGTAGGGTGGTTGTCGTGCAGGAATCGGTCGAGTCGCCGGAAATTATCGGGAGTTCGGCGTGACTTTGATATTGTCGATGAAAATCTCGGCGTCTTGGGCGTTGCCGAACAGGCCGGGGCTGCCATTCACGTTGGGGGTGTCATCGACGCCGGTCACGCTCCACTCGGCGGGTTCGGCTTCGCCCCGCGGCCAGACCTTGCCGCTCAGCACCGCCTTGCCGTCTTTATTTTCAGCGCGAAATTTCATGGTGTACCAGGTATCGTGCTTCCACTCAAACGGAACGGTTTTGGCAAATCGCAATTCGAGTCGCGGGGTCCAGGAGCGAATTTGCAGTTGCTGGGCCGAACCCATGAGATCGAGCGTATAGCGCTGGTTGATCAACCCCATGTCGGGCAGTTTTTCATCTTTGATGCCGCCCCGCAGGTCGGCCTGAATCGTGGCGTCGCTGGTCTGAGGGAAGCCCATCCAGCTTTGGCTGCGGGTGCCCAGGGGAATCGTGGTGATTTTGACCAGAACCGGGTTCCCCTCGAATTCGCGAACGATGTGCCGATAGCGGGCACCGATCCAAGTGACGGGCACCTGATTGTCTGTAAAGTCAAAGCTCCAGGGCAGGGGGGGGATTATCCGCACGCGGGCCTGGCTGGTCAGCCCATCGGCTTCAGCTTTGACGATCGCCGCACTATGGCCAGCGTCCGCGGGAACGCGAAACACGCCGCGTTCATCAATGGCGCCCGTACCCTCGGCCGAAAACTTTGCCGGTGCGGTTTTCAGGTACTGCCCCCGGGCATTAAACAGCCGCGCCTGAAACTCCTGCCGCTGGCCGGGCTTGAGCAGTGATTCTGCCGGCACGAGCAGCAACTGGGCGGGTTTCATGTCGTCGGCACGGGGCGTTTCCTTGGGCAGGTCAGGTCGCGGGTCGGCCGCGGGTTGATGGTCTTTTTCGCCGATGCAATACAAGGCGACATTGGTCGGCAGGTAAATTCGGCCATGAGAAATGATCGGCGACCCGAGGATTTCTTCGCCCTCGACGCGGGTCTGGTGCAATACCTTGACCCCTTTTTCCGCCGGTTCAAGAATATACACCCGGCCCGTGGCCTCGCCCACATAAATCTTGCCGTCGCCGTAGACGGAACTGCCCATCATGATGGTGCCCAGCTTTTTGCGGCCCAGTTCCTTGCCCGATTTCGCGTCGAGCACGAACATCGCGGCGCCATCTTCGATGACGTACAGCCGGTCGTTGATCAGCAGTGGGCCGCTGCGGCCCACGGCAATTGCGGGAACCGACCAGAGAAGTTTGGTTTTGGTGACGTCGCCCGTACCGGTTCCATCGAGTGCGAACACCGCCCCCAGAATGGACGTGTCGGAAACATTCTGCTCGCTGTGTGCGCAAAACACGGTGGTTCCCGAAATCAACGGTGGCGTGTTGATGCCACGCATGGAGGCGTCGTATGACCAGATCACGTGGCCGGTACGGGGTTGGACGGCGTAGACCGAACCATCGCCGGCGGCGAACACCAGCGCCGCCTGGCCGTTGAACACCGTCAGCACGGGCGAGCTGTAGGTTGTGTCTTTGGGCCGCAGCTTCGTGCTCAGGATCCAGGCGGCCTGGCCATTGGATTTGTCGAACGCGACGAACCGATGCGCGGGCACGGCGTAATCGCCCCAGCCGGTCATGACGCCGCTGATGATCACCAGGTCTTCAAACACCGTGGGGAAATTGGTGCGTCCCCCGTAGGTACTGAGAATGCCATACTCTTCGCTGAGCGAATGCTGCCAGAGAGTCTTGCCCGTCTTGCCGTCGATGCACTGAAAGATGCCGCAAATTCCAAGAGAGAAAATGTGCCCGGTGGCCGGGTCGCCCACAACGCTTGACCAGCCGACGCGCTCGGCAGGGGCGTCGGTCAGAAACACGTTGTTGATGTTTTCCCACAGGATTTCGCCCGTGGCCGCGTCGGCACAGACGATCTTTTCACCTTCCTGGGTGGTTTCAGGGTGGCTGCGGCAGATCGTGTACAGCTTGCCCTGCATGACAATTGGCGTCGAGCGCGTGGCCAGTTCGGGCTTGCGCCACAGCAGATTTTCGCCGTCGGGCGACCAGCGGCTGACCAACCCGGTCTCGCGCGAGATGCCGTTCATTTCCGGCCCGCGCCAATTCGGCCAGTCCAGAGGATCGGCGGCCGGCGGATCGGCGGCAAACACCGAGGTCCATGTGCACAAAGCAAGACTCAGGGCCAGCGCGGCTTTCCAACGGCACAGGGGCGGGAGTTTCATGCGGCGTCTCTCTGAAGGCGATAGGAACGCTGTACCCACACACCGGTCGCTCGCGTTGCGACCAACTCGCCGGGCACAAGCGTCTCAGGCTTGCGGGTTTTCCAGTGTCAACATACTCGGGCGGCTGGCGTGCGGCAAGTATGACATGCGATTCGACTGATATTTTCGGCCGGCCCGGTTTTTGGAATCGTGGCCGATACGTGATTTGAACACGAAGCCCAAACAAAGGTTGCGCGATTTCTTCAGGGGAATTGATCCGTCGGCACATCGCGAGCGTTGTTACTGTCAGGTCGCCAAACGGGGCAGACCGCACCGGGCGCACGCCAGGCGCTGGAGGCTGGCGTTGCACCGGACCCAGGGTGACACCGAAGGTCGCTGCCATGACTGAATTCACGAAAACCAAAATGAGCTTCGCGCTGGCGCTGCTGGGCACGTTTTTCGCATTGCACCCGTGGCTTGAAAACATCGAACGGCGACACGCCGTCGGGTTTGAGTACCTCGGGGTGTCTATGCCGCTCGATGCTGCCGTTGGCCTGACGATCGGCCTGTTGGCGCTGGCCGTGTATTGCTATGCCGTGTCATTGGTCAGCCTCCAGGCCTCGGCGGCTGAACGGTTGGGCAATTCGGCGTACGCCCTGTCGATCATGGTATTGCCGCTGTACGCCGGGTTGTACGTCGCCCAGCTTCTGGCAGACCGGGTGCATTCGCAACTGGCGTGGGTTGCCCCGGCAGTCGCGGCGGGTATTGGGCTGATCGGGTTCGTCCTGTCGCAAGCGGCAGCTTTGCGGCTGCGGGGCCGGCTGGGAGAGGCCGACCGGACAACTGCTGTGCGGCAATTGGCCGAGCAGGAAAAGGACGCGGTCGGCCACGCCCGCAAGCTGTTTGCGTCGGAGCATTTCGACCTGACGGTCATTGAACTCTGGCGGGCGGTCGAAGCACGCTTGCGGCGGCTGCTGGCGGTGCGTGTCGGCGCGCGGCGGCTGGATTCGCCGGCTGCCATCATTGCCGCGGTGGTTCGCGCAGGGCTGCTCCGTGATTCACTGCTGCCGCTGGTCGAGGAACTGCACCGCACCTGGTCAGTCGCGATTGGATTTGAGCCGGTAAAACGGGAGGACGCCGAACGCATGCTGCACGCCACGCGCACGATTCTGGCGTCGCTCGCAGCCGACGACCCGCAGCATCATCATCGGCAGATCAGTCAGCCGCCGCCCGGCCGTACCGAAACCGGCCCCAATGGCGCCGGCCCGGGTCAGCCGCGCAAAGCGGCATAGCGGCGGGAGCTTGACGCGGGGGGTATAATACTTCTTCCGACGCACGCGATGGCGCAGTGGAAAGGCCGGAACGATGCCCCAGCGAGAGACTCCTGTCGTTGACGAGCGGCTTTGCACGAATTGCGGCGATTGCGTGCGGGCGTGCCCGACCGAGGCGCTTGCCGCGGGGTGGTTTGCGCCCGAGCTATCGCGCGCGGCATGCATTCATTGCGGGGTTTGCGCCGTGGTTTGCCCGGTCGGGGCAATTGCGATGCGTCGGCCAGATTGATAAAAACGAATCGGGGCGACGGATTCTCGATGGCCGAAACGGCGCATGGCCGATCGCATCGAAACTTGCGATATCGGTGTGTTGCTCGGCAACCAGGAAATTGAACAGGATGAACAGCAGATGACGGTTGATGAAATTCGCGCGGTGCTTTGCGCGGTGCAAGACCCTGAAATCGGCCGCAGCCTTGTCGATCTGAATATGATCAAGGATGTTCAATGCCCGGCGGCCGGCCCGGTTTCTGTGCAGGTCGAACTGCCGACGCCGGCCTACCCGCGGCGCGAGCGCATTGCGGTGGCAATCGCGGCTGCCCTTGCCGGCAAATGGCCCGGGTCGCCGCCGGCACAGGTGAATTTTACGTGGAATGTGCGGGGGAAAAATACGGGCGGGCCGCTGGGTCTGCGAATCAAGAACGTGCTGGCCGTGGGGAGCGGCAAAGGGGGCGTTGGCAAGAGCACGGTGGCTGCGTCGCTGGCGTTCGGCCTGAAACATTTCGGGGCAAAAGTGGGGTTGATGGACGCCGATGTTTACGGCCCGAGCATTCCGCATATGCTGGGGGTGAATCGGCGGCCGGAAGTCGCAGAAGACATGGGGCCGAACGGCGAAATGATTCGCCGGATTGAACCGATTGAAGTGGACGGCATCAAGGTGATTTCGATCGGTTTTCTCGTGGGGGTCGATGAGCCGATTATTGTCCGGGGGCCGATCCTGCATCGCACGATCACGCAGTTCCTGCAGGAAACACGGTGGGGCGAACTCGACTACCTGATCATTGACCTGCCGCCGGGCACGGGCGACGTTTCGCTGACGTTGTCGCAATTGCTCGGGCTGGCCGGGGCGGTCGTGGTGTGCACCCCACAGCAGGTAGCGCTGCTCGACGCGGTCAAGGCGCTGAACATGTTTCGCAAGGTGAAAATTCCCGTGCTGGGCATGGTTGAAAATATGACGGGCGAAATCTTCGGGCGGGGCGGCGCACGGGCAAAAGCGGCGGAGCTGAACGTACCGTTTCTGGGCGAAATCCCGATCGACGCCCAGTTGCGAATTAATGGCGACGCGGGTCAGGTCGGGGCGAACTTCGACGAAGGCAACCCCTCGCGGCCGCATTTGCTGCACATGTGCGAACAGGTGGCCATTCAAATCGTCAAGTCGCTGCTCGATACCCCGAAGATGCCCACCTTGGAAATCATGTGAGGGCGAGGGACGAAATCTCGTCAGCACGGCCTCGTCAGCACGGCCTCGTCAGCACGGCCTCGTCAGCACGGCCTCGTCAGCACGGCACAGAGGACCACGCTGGCGGCGGCACGGGATGAGGCTCGTCGAGATTGTATTGTGCCACCACGGGCGGTGCAGACTGTGTTGCCCCTGCCAGGCCCCGCTCGGCGAGCAGGCGCGGCAATATTGCCGACAGCGGCTCAACGCTCGCTGACTCCACGAATTCCGATTGCGATTTTTCTTCGAATCCAGGATGGCACACAATCATGAAAGCACCTTCTCCTGAATGTCTATGCTACACACTAGTGTACGCATGTCAATATATCGTGCCCGGTTTGATGGCTGGGGTTTGGACAATTGTTGCCTCTGTGCGGCCAATATCCCGGCCTGCTGCCAGTTGCCGAAACGATTCCGCCGGCATAAAATTCGCCGCATGACGCGCAAGCTCATCGTGCATTTGTTGCCGGTCCTCGTGGAGCCGGCGGCTTTGAAGGAGGGTGTTGCCGTGGTGCTCGATGTGTTGCGGGCGTCCACGACGATGATTCACGCGCTGGGCGCCGGCGCTATGGCTGTCATTCCGTGCGAAGAGGTCGAAGCAGCCCGCCAATTGGCCGCGAAGTTTGCCGTGGGCAGGGCGGTGCTGGGAGGCGAGCGGGGCGGCAGCCGAATTGCGGGGTTTGACCTCGACAACTCGCCGGCCGCGTACAGTTCCGATCGTGTCGGCGGGAAGACGGTTGTGTTTACAACAACCAACGGAACGCGGGCGTTAGCGCGCGCCAGTATGGCCCGGCGGGTTCTCGTCGGCGGTTTCGTGAATCTGAATGCCACGGTCGATTTACTGCTGCGAGAATCAGGCGATGTGCACATCGTATGTGCCGGAACGGACGGCAGCGTGACCCTTGAAGATTGCCTGTGCGCGGGGGCCATGGTTGCCGGCGTTTGTCACGGCACCGACGGCCGCGTGCGGCCCGACGACGCGGCCCAGATGACGGCGGCGTTGTTTGAACAGTGCGGGCGGCAACGATCGCGGCTGCGCGACGCCATGCGCACAAGCCGCGGCGGCGCAAACCTGCTGGAACTGGGGTTCGCGGCCGATATTGAAGCCGCGTTGCAGTGGGATCAGTTTGACATTGTGCCGGAACTCTCGCGAGAACCCTGGCAGATTCGACCGGCGGGCGACGCGGTGCGCGCCGCCGGTCGCTGGACGCCGCCGCCAATTTGAGCCGGGTGGGGCGTTTCCGGGCGCGATGCGTTAGAATGACTGACCGGCCCGACACGCGTTTCATGAAGTACGTCGGCGATTTTTGAACGTAGAAAGAACAGAACAGACCGATGGAAAACACGATGGAAAAGATCGTGGCGTTGTGCAAACGCCGCGGGTTCATATTTCAGTCGTCCGAGATCTACGGGGGGCTGAACGGTTTTTGGGACTACGGCCCATTGGGCGTTGAGCTCAAGCGAAACGTCAAAGACGCGTGGTGGAAGGACATGATCACGCACCATGACGAATTTGAAACGCCGCCCGGTGCGCCTCAGTCGTTTTCGATGGTGGGGCTTGATTGTTCGATCATCATGCACCCGCAGGTCTGGAAGTGCTCGGGGCATTACGATCTGTTTCACGATTTCATGGTTGATTGCAAGGAGTGCAAAGCGCGGTTTCGGGCCGACCATGTCGGGTCGAGCGAATGCCCGCTTAAGCCCAGCAAACACCCCGGCGAACATGACAAGTGCCAGCTCACGCCGCCCCGCGAATTCAACCTGATGTTCAAGACTTACATTGGGGCCCTGTCAGGCGAAGAAGGGGCGGCCTTCATGCGGCCCGAAACGGCGCAGGGCATGTTCGTCAATTTCAAGAATGTATGCGACACGCAGCGGGTGCGGGTGCCGTTTGGCATTGCGCAGGCAGGCAAGAGCTTTCGGAATGAAATCACGCCGCGCAATTTCACGTTTCGCTCGCGCGAATTTGAGCAGATGGAAATGGAGTTCTTCTGCCACCCCAGCCAGTCGTTCGCGTGGTATCAGTACTGGCGCGACCGCCGCTACAACTGGTATGTCAACCTGGGGTTGAACAGCACGCGGCTCAGGCTCCGCGATCATGCCCAGGATGAACTCAGCCATTACTCCGTGGGGACGGCCGACATCGAATACGCCTTTCCGTTTCTCGACCAGGGCGATTTCGGCGAACTCGAAGGCGTGGCCCACCGGGGTGATTTTGACCTGCGATCGCATAGCGAAGGCAAACTTGTGCGCGATGCGGCGGGTCACCTGACGCCCGAGCTCGGCCCAGATGGAAAACCCAAATACCCCGGCAGTGGCAAAGACCTGTCCTATTTCGACGACCAGACCCGCGAACGCTTTTTGCCGCACGTCATCGAGCCGGCCGCCGGCGCCGACCGCGCCACCCTGGCGTTTCTGTGCGAAGCGTACACCGAGGACGAACAACCTGACGATTCAGGAGCAATGCAGCAGCGGGTGCTGCTCAAGCTGCACCCGCGACTGGCGCCGCTCAAGGCGGCGGTGTTTCCTCTGGTGAAGAAAGGCGGCATGCCCGAATTTGCGCTCGAACTGTACCGCGAAATCAAGCGCGCGGGCATTCCGTGCGTGTATGACCAGCAGGCGGCGATCGGCAAGCGATACCGCCGGCAGGACGAGATCGGCACGCCGTTTTGTATTACCGTCGACGGCCAGACGATCGACGACCGCACGGTCACCTGGCGCGATCGCGACACGCTGGAACAGCGGCGTCTGCCCGCTGACCGCATTGTCGAGGAAATCGTCAATCGGCTGAAGACATGAACAGAGCGTTCGCCCAACGCGGGGCGAGCGGTTCTGACGACCACGCAATCGGACATCGAACGGAGTTCATCCGGTCACAAAACTGATCACGAATGACATTGGATCGACATGACTCGTTGCGATGGCAACGGTACGATCCAATTTGGGATTTCGGTCGGCGGATGTCGCGGGTTGCCTGCGCGCTGCCGGCCTGGGCTTGCCGTCACTTCGGGAATGTTCGCAATGGCTGGAAACTGGTATTACCGACTGCGGGGTCGCGAATACGGCCCGGTGGAATTGACTCAAATCGCCGAACTCGTCGCCACCGGCCGTTTCGCGCGGGCCGACGAAGTGCGCGAAGGCGCCGCCGGCGCGTGGATGACTGCCGAAGCGGTGGCAGAGCTGTTTCCACAAGACAAAGGTTCGGCGGCCCCACAGGATGCGGCCGACATGTTGTCGGCCGAAAGCTTTTCGGACCTCGTGATCATCGCCGAAAACCCGCGGCAAAAATCGTTGATCGACGACAACTCGGCATCGGTACTGTCGGATGAGATACCGACGATGCCCGGGCGGGCGTCTGCGCTGCCGGGAACCTCGGGCAACAGTCGCCAGGCGCCGCCGCGTCGCCCTGGGGCGGGCGATTCGGGCGTTTTGAGCGATCAACTC
>JAJXXL010000452.1 GCA_021781115.1 Planctomycetota bacterium | reverse complement strand
GATCGCGTGCCGACGCCCTCACGCGGCGCGGCGGATGCGCGGGGGCGCTGCGGGAACATGCCGTTTCGGGTCGAAGCCCCATTTCGTGAGCCAGCGCAGGTACGACTTGACGTGCCGGGCGGCGTCGCGCGAAAACAGCCGCTGACTGTCGCGTTGTTCATAGTGGTAGCCGTAGGTGCCGCCGTTGTACATCACGCGCCACCCGGCCCGGGCCATCCGCAGGCAGAAATCGACGTCTTCGAAGTATTTCGTAAAGCCGCTGTCGAGGTAGCCCACCTCTTCGAACGCCTGGCGGCGAATCATCAGCAGGCAGCCCGAAAGCCAGTCGCAATCGAAAACGTCATCGGGGCTGCGATCCTGGTACAAGTACGACGACAGCGTTTCGGCAAGCATGCCGCCTAAACCCAAGCGGCGGGCCGCAAGTGTCTTCAGCGTCTGGAACCGGCGCGCCGGGTACGCAAAGCCGCCGTCCTGGTGGTACAGCCGGCAGCCGCTGACGCCGCAATCAGGGTGGTCGTTCATGAACCGCACCATTTTGGCGACGAATTGTTCACCTGCGTCGAAGTACATGTCGGTGTTGAGCAGCAACACGTATTTGGCCAGCGTGGCAGCGAGGATTTCGTTGAGGTTCGCCGCGTAGCCCATCCGGCGGCGGTTGCGTATTACGACTGTACGATCAAACACACCCTCCCATTCGCCAACCCCCTCGACCGAGTTGTTGTCGACGAGAATCAACCGCATCGCGACCCCCTGCCCCGATGCGGCGAGCGACTTGACCAGGGGCGGCATGTATTGCCGTTCATGCGTGTAAATGAAGCCGATGTCGACATCCAGATCGCGGCTGCTCATACGAAACGGGCCTCGTGCAGGGGGCGGTTGCATGATTCGATCGGCCAGGCGCTGCGGGGGGAATTACTGAACGACTGACGGCACACGCCGGATTTTTTCGTAGGGAAGAAAGTGCGCGGGCGGTTGCGCCTGCCGCGCCAATTCCTCCTTCCAGGCATGCAGCAATGCCGGAAACTCGTCGCGGAGCACAACGTTCCACGCGGGCAACTGCACGGCGAACCTGTCCCACAGGCTATGGCAGTTCAGGCGGCAATTGCGCGGGCGCGGCGCGGCAGCGTGCCGAGTGAAGTCTTCCGGCAATACCGAGCCGCTGGTCGCCGGAGCAAAACCACTGCGGGCCGCCAGCCGCAGCACTTCCTGCGCGTAACCGCGTGTCGAGGTTTCGCCCTGGCAGGCGATGTGCACAACGCCCCCCGCTCGAAAACTGCCGGTCAGTTCCCGGCCGGCCTGCACAATTATATGAGCCGTGGCTTCGGCAATGACGCGGGCCGACGTCGGGGCGCCAATCGCGTCGTCGGCAATATCGGGCCGGGTTTGCCCAACCCCCTGTCCCAGCAGCGTCTTGACGAAGTTGCGGCCGGTGGAACCATACACCCAGGAGGTACGCAAAATCAGGTGGGGCGCACCGGTCGCCTCAATCGCCAGATCGCCGGCCAGTTTCGAGCGACCGTACGCCGAGATCGGCCCCACCGGGTCGGTTTCGCGCCAGGGGGCAGCGCCTGAACCGTCATAGACATCGTGCGATGAATAATGAATCAGGGCCGCCCCGCAGCGCACTGCCTCTTCGGCCAGAATTCCAGGGGCGACTCCGTTGACGGCCATGGCCAGTTCGGGGTCGGCTTCGGCCTCATCGACCGCGGTCAGTCCCGCCGCATTGACGATCAATTGCGGCCCGACCGAGCGCACGAGATTTCGCACGCCGTCGGGGTCGGCCAGGTCGACCGACAACATCTTCCGCGCGTAATTCGACGGCCCCCGCGACCGGCTGGCGGGAATCACCTCACCCAGCAGCTTGAGGCTGGCGGCCAGTTCGCCACCGATTTGCCCCCGTGCGCCGATCAGCAAAATCCGCCATGGGCAGGCCACGCCCGCCGCGCGGTCAATCCGGTAGTGGGTCATTATTTCTCGGTTTTCAGTGTTCGGTTTTCAGTGTTCCGTTACCGGGGTGCTCGATCATTGACCACGATTTCCGGGCGGAATCTCGCAATTCAGACAGAGCGCGGCGCCGCCTGGTCAATGGCGAAATCGAGCAGCCGGTCGGCGGGCAAATCCTTGAGCGGCGGCGCGCGGCGATCTTTTTCAGACAACAGCGGCTCGGCAACGGGCCATTCGATGCCAATCGCAGGGTCATTCCACAGCAGGCTGAGTTCGGTTTGCGGGCTGTAGACCTCGGTGCATTTGTAGGCGAACAGCGCCGATTCGCTCGTGACCAGAAACCCATGCGCAAAGCCCGGCGGCACGAAGAACTGCCGCTTGTTTTCAGCCGACAGCATCACGCCCACCCAGCCGCCGAACGTGGGCGAGCCCCGGCGGATATCGACCGCCACGTCGAACACTTCGCCCTGCAACACGTACACGAGTTTGCCCTGCGGCCGAGGGTTTTGAAAATGCAGCCCGCGGAGCGTGTTCTTCTTCGAAAACGAAAGGTTGTCCTGGACGAAGCGCACGGCAAGGCCAACCGCGGCGTATCGCGGTTCGTTCCAGGTTTCAGTGAAGAACCCCCGCGCGTCGCCGA
The DNA here is from genome assembly GCA_021781115.1 of Planctomycetota bacterium. Taxonomy (GTDB): domain Bacteria; phylum Planctomycetota; class Planctomycetia; order Planctomycetales; family Planctomycetaceae; genus JAJXXL01. Next base: position 7,489 of record JAJXXL010000452.1, on the reverse strand, counting down.
ACACGTCAGGTTCTACGATTACGGCGCCCGGCAACTTTGTAGAAATGACTTTCATGCCGCAAAAACCCCTGGCTCAGGCTTGGCACATCGGCTGCGCTTCAGGCCGGTTTCGCCCAATTGTGGTCCAGCAAACCGCGCTGTTTCGCCTCCAGCAGCCCCAGCAGGTATTTTCCATATTCACTCTTGGCCAGCGGCTGTGCCAGCCGTTCAATGTCGCCGTCGTGAATATACCCCATACGCCAAGCCACTTCTTCAGGGCAAGAGATCTTTAACCCTTGCCGGCGCTCGACAACCTCAATAAATGCCGCCGCCTGCAGCAGCGACGAGGGCGTGCCTGTGTCGAGCCAGGCGCAGCCGCGGCCCATGAGTTCGACCCGCAGGTCGCCCCGTTTCAAGTACGCCCGATTCACGTCAGTAATTTCGAGCTCGCCCCGCGGCGACGGCTTGAGGCTTTTGGCGATCTGCACGACATCATTATCGTAAAAATACACGCCGGTCACGGCAAAGTTCGACTTGGGCTGCTTCGGTTTTTCTTCAATTTCCAACGGTTGGCCGTCGCTGTCGAAATTAATCACCCCGTAGCGCTCGGGGTCGCTGACATAGTAGGCGAACACCGTCGCCCCGTGCGCATGGGCCGCTGCCGCCTGCAACGATTTCGACAGATCGTGCCCGTAAAAAATGTTGTCGCCCAGCACCAGGCTGACGGTATCGCGGCCGACAAACTTTTCACCGATAATGAACGCCTCGGCCAAGCCGTTGGGCTGCGGTTGCTCGGCAAACTGAAACTCCATGCCCCATTGCGAACCGTCTTTCAGCAGTTGCCGAAATAGCGGCAAGTCGTGCGGCGTGCTGATCACCAGCACTGAGCGGATCCCGGCCAGCATGAGCGTGCTGAGCGGGTAGTAGACCATCGGTTTGTCATACACCGGAATCAGTTGCTTGTTCAGCACGTATGTCACCGGGTGCAATCGGGTGCCCGACCCACCCGCCAGAATAATTCCTTTCATGTCGTTTCGTCCTCCCCCGAAATCATGAACTGTTGGGCCGCACGCGTCATTAAATGCCGAACACTAACAAGGTAAAGGGAATTGACCGCGGGCCGCGGCCTGCCGAATTGCGCCCCCGGTTGCACGTCCTGACGGCTTGCGGCCTGACAATTCGAGAGGAGGGCAAACAACTGACGACTGCGATTCTGCCGGCACACGCCCTGGCGGGCGACGCGTGGCCGAATTATGCACAATTGCCTCAAACGGTAAAGACCATTCGTCTTGAACCCCACCCGCGTGTCAGAAACCGTTTTTCGCGGGTCAGGGCTTGCCGAACCGCTCAAGCGCCAGGAGCTTGAGTGCCCGCAGGTCGACCTTGCCGGTGCCCAGCACCGGAATCTCGGCGACCTCGATGAAACTGTCGCGCGACGGAATCCACAGATTTGGCAAATCGCTCGCGGCAAGCTCGCTGTACACCTGTTCGAGCGGCTTTGCCAGCGGGCGGTGGATGACCACCAGCCGCTCGCCCTTTTTCTCGTCGGGAACGGCCGTGACGACCAGGTTCAGTTCGGCATCATCATCGGCGGTGCTGCGCGAAATGGCGGCAAGGGCTTCTTCGATTTTCAGGTGCGGCACCATTTCGCCGCCGATTTTGGAAAACCGGCTTTGGCGGTCAGTAATTTGAATGAAGCCTTCTTCATCAAGGCGGGCGATGTCGCCCGTGCTGTACCAGCCGGCCTTGAGCACCTGGGCCGTGAGGTCGGGGCGTTGCCAGTAACCCTGCATGACGTTGGGGCCTTTGATGAGCAGCATGCCCGGCTGGTCCAGCCCCAGGTCGACACCCGTTTCGGGGTCGATCACCTTGGCCGCCGTCCCTGGAATGGCGCGGCCCACCGTTCCCTCCTTCGTGCCCTTTTGCACGAACGAGGTCGAGCGATGATCGGGCACATTGACGGCGGCCAGCGGCGACAGTTCGGTCGTGCCATAGCCTTCGATGGGCCGCACGCCGAACCGGTCTTCAAACGCCTGTGCCAGTGCAATGGGCATTTTCTCGGCGCCCACCACCACCAGGTCGACCGTTTTGAGCTGGTGCGGTTCGCAGCGTTTGATGTACGACCGCAAGAACGTCGGCGTGGCAATCATGATCGTCGCCTTGTGCCGCTCGCACAGTTCGCCAATCTGCCGGGCGTCGAGCGGGTTGAAATGGTACACCCCCTTGGGGTCGAGCGTCAGCACGGTCCACAGCGTTGCCGTGTAGCCCATCGAGTGAAAGAACGGCAGGACGCCGATGAATGTGTCGGTCGGGTCGAGTTGAAACAACTGATCGATCGCGTCGATGTTCGACGCAACGTTGAAATGCGACAGCATCACCCCCTTCGGTTCGCCCGTCGAGCCCGAGGTGAACACGACTGTCAGCAGATCGTTGGGCGATATGCGCGTCAGCCCGAACAGCCGCTCGAGAATGACAACCGGTGTCAAAAACGCCTGCAACCCGGCAACGAGCTTGTCGGCCAGCGTCGCCCGCCCGGCGAAATCGTCGAGATACACGAACTCGGCGTTCAGCGCAAGGTGCAGCCGTTCGACCAGCTTGCGGCTGGTCACGACGTGTTTGATGCCACACTGGGCAATGCACGAATTCATCACGCCGGCTGAACTGGTGTAGTTCAGGTTCACCGGCACGCGCCCCGCCAGCGGCAACGCCGCGTTCACGAGCACACCGCCGATCGAGGGCGGCAGAATAACCCCCACCATTGGCTCGTCGGCCGCCAGGAACTGCCGCTCGAGCACACGCTTGACGAGCAGCGTTTTGAGCAGGAGTTGGCCGCCTGTCAACTGCTGGCCGCTCGAATCGGCGATTTTGGTTTGCAACAGCGAGCGCCGGCAACGGCGCAAAAAGGCCCGGGGCAACGTCAGCTCGAAGTGCTTGCGTTTTTCCACCGCTTCAACTCCCAGGTCTTCGACCGCCCGCCGCACCTGATGCACGTCGTCGGGCGCGGGCAGGGGCCGCCCGAACAGAATACCAACGGGGTACCGCCATTTGCGGGGCCGCTTCCAGAAAAATTTTCCGTCGCGAAAACTGAAAATACTGCCCCACAGGCCGTCAAGATAGACCGGAATGACCGGGGCCCCGGTGCCGTCGACGATCTTCAGCAGCCCCCGCTGAAAGGGTTGCAACTGGCCGGTGCGGGTCAAAGCGCCTTCCGCGAAGATGCACACGACGTCGCCGTCGATGATCGCCTGGCGGGCCGTTTGCAGCGAGCGCAACAGCGCCTTGGGGCCTTCTTCAGCCTTGATCGGAATAACCCGGTAGATCTTCGACAGCCATTTCAGGGCCCGGCTGTTCACGTAGTCGGCGTAAGCCATCATCCGCACCGGCCGCGATGTCGTGACCAGCAGCAATACGCCATCGACCCAGCTCACATGATTGGCCACGAGCAATGCGCCGCCGGTTTCCGGAATGTTTTCCATGCCGTACACGCGCACGCGGTAAATGAACCGCGTCAGGCACCACACCTGAAACCGCAACGTGGCGTCGGGCAGCAGAAACACGACATACAGCGCCACCGGAATCGTGCCGATGCCCGCGATCAGAAACGTGCCGCGAGCCGAGATACCCAGCCAGCCCTGCATCACATAAAACGCCACCGAAACCAGCAAAATGCCCAGAAACGACACGAAATTGCTCGCCGCCAGCAGCGAACCCCGCGATGCCGCCGGGCTTTGTTGCTGCAAAAAACTGTCGAGCGGTACACTGAACAGCCCGGCGCTCAGCCCCAGCAGAAACAGCCAGACCCGCGCCAGGTGATAGGCCCGCTCGAGGTCGGGGTTGCTGCCCACGACGACCAGCGCCAACGATGACGCGACAATACCCGCCGCCCCCAGCGGAACGATACCCAGCTCGACCTTGCCAGCCGACCACCAGCCGGCCAGTACACTGCCCAGGCCGACCCCCGCAACCAGCACCCCCATCATCCACCCCACGTCGTGCGGGGCCCGCTGCAGTTCGCCGCCGAAAACTTCGATATTCATCTGGGCCAGAGACGCCAGGGTCCAAAAGAACGCAATTCCCAGCGCCGTGCGAAACAGCGTTCCCGTCGACCACAACAGCCGCAACTGCCGCACCGTGTCACGGAACGGGTTCCACGGAAATTTCGCCGTCGGGCTGACCGGGCCAGGCGAACGAACCCCCAGGCTCGCCAGCCAACCCAGCACGGCAACCCCCACGAGGGCCACCGCCGTGATCTGCAGATGTTGATTGCCATCGGGGCCTGTCTTTTCAAACAGCCAGTAGCCGGCAATCGAACCGGCCGCCGCCGAGCACACCGTGACCAGCCCCATGACGCCATTTCCCAGCGACAGTTTGTCCGAACTGAGAATTTCGGGCAGGCTGCCGAACTTGGCGGGGCCGAACAGCGCCGCCTGGGCGCCCAGCAACATGACCACCAGAAACAGCGGCGTGGTCGAGCGCGACGCAATGGCCAACAGCCCCAGCAGCACGATCAAGACTTCGGCAATTTTGCAGCAAACAATCACGCGGCGTTTACTAAACCGGTCGGCAAAGTACCCCGCGTGAGTGGCAAACACGAGGTAGGGAAGCGTAAAGCCAAATAACCCCAGCGACAGCGACAGGGCCGTCTGCTCGGCGCCCATCAGGTGCTTGGCGATGCCCACCGACAACCACCGAAACATATTGTCGTTGACCGTGCCCAGCAATTGCGTCACGATCAGGCTGATAAAGCTTCGTGTCAGCAGCCCCCCGCGCAGATTCGATAATTCAGCGGAGTCTGCCGGTGGCATGACGAAATGGCTTTCCATAAAGACAGGCCGACAGAGCGCGACCGCCGTGTCGACAAAGGCACACCGACCGAAACGCGGGGCAAATCGAGACTTGCCGCAACGAACCCACGGCAATTGCGGCGCAGCATTTCGACTCGCCAGTGTGCCACAAGTGCGTGTACGGTAAAAGAATCAGGTTGCATTATCAATCAACACATGGCTGATATCGCCCGGCGGGCCGCGTCATCGCCATGCATTTCGGGCCACCTGCCGGATTGCGGCTTTCGGGCGACGGCTGTTGTAAAATCGGTTTGTGTCGCTCACAACGTCCTCACTGGCTGCACTGCTGATATGCCGGTCCGCAACATCATCATCGTGAGTTTCGGCCTGAGCATTGCAGTGTTGGGCAGCGTGGCCGCCTGGCGACATACGGGCAACGCTGTCAATCAGCCGTCGCCCCGGCAGCCTGCCGTTCCCGTCGACATCGACATGACGGCACTCGCGCCCGCCATCGTCAAATTCTGCGGCGATTGCCACGCTTCGCCGCACCCTGATCGGTTTCCAAAGGCGGGTTGGCGCGACGAGGTCGAAAAAGGGTTCAACTTTTACTATGAATCGTCGCGAGCCGACCTCACCCCCCCGCCCCTGCAGGCCCTCGTCGAATTCTTTCGGCGGCAAGCGCCCGATGACCTCGCGCTCCCGCCGCTGCGTAGCCCATGCAGCCCGGAGCCGTTCATCCTGCAGCCGGTGACACACGAACTGGCGAACCGCTCGGCGGCCCCCGCGGTTTCGCATCTTGTCCGCTGGCCAACCACGGCGGGGCAGCCAATGCGGCTGGTCATGACCGACATGCGCGCGGGCACGATTCACACGCGGCAGTGTGCGTCGATCGCGCACCCGGCCCATGCCGAACCGTGCGACCTCGACCGCGACGGGCTTGTCGATCGGCTGGTCGCCGACCTGGGCAGTTTTGAACCGGCCGACCACGATCGGGGCCGGGTCGTCTGGCTGCGGGCCAGAACCGCCGAACCCGAGTTCGTGCCGATCGTGCTGCAAACCGGCCTGGGCCGCGTTGCCGACGTGCAGCCGGCCGATTTCGACGGCGACGGCGACGTGGATCTCGTCGTTGCCGAATTCGGCTGGCGAAAGACGGGCCGCATCCTGTGGCTCGAAAACCAGTCCGGCACAAACACCCCGCCACAATTCGTCCTGCATGTCCTCGATAGTCGGCATGGCGCCATTCACGTGCCCGTGATTGACCTCAATGCCGACGGCCGGCCTGATTTTGTCGCACTCATCAGTCAGGAACATGAAGTCGTTGTGGCGTTTCTCAATCAGGGCGGCGGCGCGTTCCACCGCGAAACCGTGTTCGATTCGCAGGACCCGGCCTACGGTTCGAGCGGCATTCAACTGGCCGACCTTGACCGCGACGGCGATTGCGACGTGCTGTATACCAACGGCGATTCGTTCGACACGATGTATCTCAAGCCCTATCACGCCGTGCACTGGCTCGAAAACCGCGGTGGGTACCCCTTTACCCCGCATATCCTGGCGCAACTGCCCGGCGCCAGCCGCGCCCTGGCCGCCGATGTCGACAGCGATGGCGACCTTGATGTGGTTGCCGTCGCCGCCGCCCCCGAACACCTCGCTTCGCCGTCGCAATCACACAACGCGACGATCGACGCGGTGGTCTGGCTGGAACAGACGGCGCCGGGCAGATTTTCGCCTCGCAGCCTCGAGCGTTCGGCGGGGCGGCATGCCGCACTCGAAATCGCCGATTTCGACGGCGACGGCGCACTCGACCTGGCGATCGGCGCGTTTCATTTTGACCAATCGGCCACGAGCCCCGCCCTGACGATCTGGTGGAACCGGCCACATGCTGCGCCGGCCGCGGCGCAGCCCGCTGTGGCCAAGCCAGTTGCACATGACGCACGGCCTGACGGTGAACGGCAATGAACCCGGTCAGACCGTTCGTTGCGGCTCCGCCGGCTCGCGACCGCAAATGGCCTCCGTACGCACCGGCCGCTGATTTCGTGCACGGCACATCGCACGCCCTGCCGCATCCAGCGATTGACGCATTTTGCGTCTTTATAAGGTTTGTCGTGGCCACTCCCTTCCCCAACGCCTTCGGCACATCGCGGCGTTAGTGCGTCAGCCGCGACGCAACCCGCTGTGGCACATTCCGTTGCACATGACGCACTGTAAGCGATCGCCGAGCCCGTCAATGCCGGGCGCGGGGAGAGCAGAGGCTCGCTGGTCGCGCAGCGAATTGTCAGGGATTGGAAACCGGCTGACCCGCGGCACACCAGACCAGATGGGAAATGCCCCGAATCGGGGTATCCTCTGTCAGTCCAGCGGTCGCGAAGCGCGCCCTGGGTGCCGTAACCCGCGCGCAGAGATTTACCCGAAACGGGGTACATCCCGTTGGCCGTCGGCCTATCGGCCGGCCCCCCCTGATGCAACCCCGTTGGGAAAAATGAGGCATTCTGGCGGCCATTCCCAAAGTGCGCTCCGCGACCCCGGACTATCGGATTCAACCCCCGTTGGGGGCAGGTTGGCCACGACTCCTGCACAGGCGTTGATGTGCCATTCCTGACCGAGCGCCAGATTGCGGGCTGGGCGAATGCGCAGCGTCAGCCGAATCGTAACCCGATACGACATCGGCAGTTCTTCCTGACGATGGTCCTGACGCAAAGGCAGCGGGCGTAACGCCGCGCAGAATTGAC
>JAJXXL010000247.1 GCA_021781115.1 Planctomycetota bacterium | reverse complement strand
CGGCTGACGCACCGCGGCCCCTGCAAAGCGCCGAGCACGAAGTCAGCGCGATCGACGCCCAACGTCAGCCGCCAAGCGCTGCCCCGACATCCAAACGGCTGACGAGGGCCGCTCGCCAGGCACGATCAGCATCGTCAGGATTAACCGACTATGGCGTCATGAGTTACGCAGCGGCTGACGCACCGCGGCCCCTGCGAAGCGCCGAGCACGAAGTCAGCGCGATCGACGCCCAACGTCAGCCGCCAAGCGCTGCCCCGACATCGAAACGGCTGACGAGGGCCGCTCGCCAGGCACGATCAGCATCGTCAGGATTAACCGACTATGGCGTCATGAGTTATGCAGCGGCTGACGCACCGCGGCCCCTGCGAAGCGCCGAGCACGAAGTCAGCGCGATCGACGCCCCGAGCCAGTGCAGCCAGCCAAGGTCTATGGGTGTCTTATTTGCCCCTTTTTTGCCCGCGCTGGCTGGTGGGCGTTGGGTGCATCGTCAGGATGAACCGGATATACTGTAACGAGTTGCGAGACGGCTGACGCAGCAACGTCTGCCATGAGCGTGGATGCATGCGCCGCATGCCCCGCTGGGGGAGTCGCCCCCAAACGGTGCCAGCGTCTGCGCAGCTTACCACAGTTTCCGGGTGTGCTTTTCCGGCGGTCAAAAGGATGATCGGAAGGCCTTCCGCGTGTCGGCCGACCGGCCACTGTGCCACGATCTGACGTTAACTTCCATGATGAAGCCCGCACGCCGCCGCCCCCGACTGGTGTTGCTTGATCGCGACGGCACGATCAATGTCGAACGGCACTACCTCGCCGACGCTGATCAGGTCGAACTTCTTCCGCAAGCGGGTGCGGGGTTGCGGACCATGCAACGCCTGGGGCTGCGGTTGGCCGTCGTCACGAATCAATCGGGCGTGGCCCGCGGGTTGATTACGCCCCAGCAGGTCGAAACCGTGCACTTGCGTCTGCGCGAATTGCTGTTGGCCGAAGGTGTCGAACTCGCCGGCATTTACACTTGCCCGCATGGCCCCGACGAGGGTTGCCGCTGCCGCAAACCGCAACCCGGCCTCGCGGAAGCTGCCGCCCGCGAGCTGGGTGTCGACCTGACCGATTGTGTGGTCATTGGCGACAAGCCCGGCGATCTGGAATTGGCCCGGCGCATCGGCGGATCGGCGATCCTGGTGCGCACGGGGTATGGAGGCACCACTGCCGCGCTACACCCCGCCGCCGCCGATTTCATTGTCGAAGACCTGGGGGCGGCGGCATTGGTCATCGACCAACTATTGGCAAGCGATTCGCTGGAAGGCGAATGATCGGCAAAGATGACCAGTGTGCGAAGCGGCCGTCGGTCGCGAAACCTTGGTGGCGTGCATGGACTTTGCCCGCCGATGAATGCCACAATGCCTCACACGCCCGGTTTTCGCCGGGCCACTTCGTGACGACGCGTGAAGTTTGCGGGGCGAAATTGTGTTGTGCCCGCCGAAGTTTCACGGGTGTGCCACGAGTCGCGGCGTTTTCTTTCCCTGAGTTGCAACGCTCCGAAATCATGAGTTCAACCGCACCTGCCGAGTCGGCTCCCGTGGCACAGCGCACGTTGCCGCGCGTGCTGGGGTTGCTCGACGCGGTGACCGTGGTCATCGGGTCGATCATCGGCTCGGGGATTTTCCTGAAGGTGGGCAACGTCGCCGGGGCGCTGCATTATTTCGGCCCGATCATCAGTGTGTGGGTTGCCGTGGGGCTGGTAACGCTGTGCGGTTCGCTGGCTCTGGCCGAACTGGCGGCCATGCTGCCGCGTGCGGGGGGGCCGTATGTCTACATTCGCGAAGCCTACGGCCCATTGCCCGCCTTTTTGTGGGGCTGGACGGAATTTTGGGTCGTGCGCACCGGTTCGGTCGGGGCCCTGTCGTGCGCCACGGTGATCTATTTCAACGAACTGGTTCCGATGCACCGCTTTGCCCAGGCAACATTGGCCGTGGTGATCGTGCTTGGCCTTTCAGGCGTGAACATGTTCAGTACCCGGTGGGGCGCTACGGTTCAAAACATCACCTCGTTCGTCAAAATCGCGTTCCTCGCAGGGATTATCGTGCTGCCTTTCGTGCTGGCCGACGTGGCACGACCGGCAGCAGAGCCGATGTGGCCCGAAACGGCGTCGTTCAACTTGTGGCGGGGCGTGGGCGTGGCAATGATCGCCGTCTTGTGGCCCTACGACGGCTGGATCAACATCGCCCCCGTTGCTGAGGAAATCCGCGAGCCGCAACGAAACGTTCCGCTGGCGCTCATCGTGGGAATGTCGCTTGTAATCTGCGTGTACGTCGGCGCCAACGTGGGGTACCACATGATGCTGTCCACAAGTGAGATCGAGCAAACCAGCCGCGTCGCCGCCGATTTCTTCAGGAAGCTGTTCGGCGAAGTCGGGGCGCAGGTGGCGGCGGCGGGGGTGATGTGTTCGACTTTTGGCGCGGTGAATTCGAACATGCTGACCGGCCCGCGAATTTACTTTGCCGTCGCCCGCGACGGCCTGTTGCCGTCGGCCATTTGCCGCGTGCATTCGCAGTACCAGACCCCCGCCTGCGCCATCGGCATTCAGGCCGTCTGGACGACCCTGCTGATCGTCATCTTTTACGCCTGGAAGCCCGACCCCAAAGCGGCGTTCGACGGCCTGACCGATTCGGTCATTCTGGGCGGACTGATTTTTTACAGCATGTCAGTGGCCGCGGTTTACGTGTTGCGGCACAAGCGCCCCGAACTGCCCCGTCCCTATCGCACCTGGGGCTACCCGGTTACCCCGGCGCTGCTGCTTGCGACCTATGCCCTGGCGCTTGTCACAATGCTAATTGAACATGGAACTGAATCGGCGTCGGTGGTCGGTTTAATCGCCGCCGGTGCGGTGTTTTATTTCTTCAGCAGCCGCCGCCTGCGACGAGTCGCGGCGGCGATTGCCGGCGAAGTGCCGCCAATGTAACGTTTCTCCAATTGATGAAGACGGAACTGCCCCATGCCCGCGCTGCTTGAACGCTTCTTGCGCTATGTGCAAATCGACACCCAGGCGAACGAATCGAGCAAAACGGTTCCGAGCACGCCTGGTCAGCTCAACCTGTGCCGACTGCTGGCCGATGAATGTCGGGCCCTGGGGCTGGCCGACGTGTCGCTCAATGAGTTCGGCATCGTAATGGCCACAATTCCTGCCACCGCGGGTTGCGACAGCCCGGCGATTGCCTGGCTGGCCCACGTCGATACGTCGCCCGAAACGTCGGGCGCCGACGTCAAGCCCATCGTGCATGCCAACTATTCGGGCGGCGACATCGTGCTGCCTGGCGACCGGTCAAAGATCATTCGCGTCGCTGAAAACCCGGCCCTCACCGATCTCGTCGGGTGTACGCTCATCACCACCGACGGCACGACGCTGCTGGGGGCCGACGATAAGGCGGGCGTGGCCGTCATCATGACCGCCGCCGCGAAATTGATGGCCCGCGCCGGCGGCCTGCCCCACGGACCGATTCGCCTCTGTTTCACGTGCGACGAAGAAATCGGCCGCGGGGTCGATCACCTCGACTTGGCGAAACTGGGCGCGGTGTGCGCGTACACGCTCGATGGCGAGGGGCAGGGCCTTGTCGACAGTGAAACTTTTTCCGCCGATCAGGCCGTGGTGACGGTTACGGGCATCAACATTCACCCCTCGATCGGCAAAGGCAAACTGGTGAATGCCGTGCGGATCCTGGGTGATTTTCTGACGCGGCTGCCGACGGATCGCATCAGCCCCGAAACCACTTCTGACCGCGAAGGATTCATGCACCCCTATCACATCGAGGGGGGCGTGGCCCGGGCCTTTGCCCGCATTTTGCTCCGCGACTTCGAGACCGCCCGGCTGCGAGAATATGCGGGCCTGCTCGAACGCATTGCCGCCGAACTGCGGGCTGCACACCCGCGCGCCCAGATCGAGGTGAAAATTGTCAAGCAGTATCGCAATATGCGCGACGGCCTCGTGCACGAGCCGCGAGCCATTGCCAAGGCGCTCGAGGCAATTTGCGCCGCCGGGCTGGAACCGCAGCAGACGATCATTCGCGGCGGCACCGACGGTTCGCGCCTGACCGAACTGGGCCTGCCTACCCCGAACCTTTCGACTGGCGAGCACAACCCGCACTCGCCGCTCGAATGGACCTGCCTCGAAGAAATGCAAAAGGCGGTCGACGTGCTCGTGGCCCTGGCTCATGTCTGGGGCGAAGAGTCATAACTCGTTCAACGGCGCCCGCCCCGGCGACCAGCCGCCTGGGGCGACGCTGCGGCTGCTTATCGCTCCAGCAGCCGCGCTTGCCCTCGTAGCGAGATTATCGCTTTCGCACCGATTGTATTGCGCCGGTCCAGCGTTACAATTGCCATTGAAACGCGCGTGGCCTGGCTGCTTAATCAACGCCCTGTTTTCCGGTTGTCGCATGCGTAAAACGGCAATTTCTCTCGCCCTGCTGACGGCCACCTGGGCGTCGATCGGGCTGCGCGGCGACGCCGCACATTCCACAGAGCCCGCCGCAAAGCCCGCGCCCGCAGAATCGACCTTTCAGGTCGAACCTGGCTTGGCGTTTGAATTGATCGCCGCCGAGCCGCTTGTCGTAAGCCCGTGTGCGCTGACGTTTGACGAACGCGGGCGGCTGTTTGTCGTCGAGAATCGCGGCTACCCGACCGGCCCGGGCGAGGGGCAGCCGCCGGCCGGCCGAATTGCCCTGCTCGAAGACGTCGATGGCGACGGACGCTACGACCGCCGCGTCGAGTTCGCCGATGGCCTGTCGTTTCCCAATGGGGCGATGCCGTGGCGTGGCGGGCTAATCGTCACCTGTGCACCCGACGTGTTGTACCTGAAAGACGCCGACGGCGACGGCCGCGCCGAAGAACGCCGCGTACTGCTCACGGGGTTCAGCACCAAGGGCAGCACGCAGCTCCGTGTCAGCCACCCGACATTGGCGCTGGACAACTGGGTCTACGTGACCAGCGGCTTGACGGGAGGCAAGATCACCTCGCCGTTGGCCCCCGAGCGCCCGGCGGTGGAGGTCGGGCGGACCGACGTGCGGTTCAACCCTGACACGGGAGTCATCGAGGCGGCCGACGGCGGTTCGCAGTTCGGTTTGACGTTTGACGAATTCGGGCGCAGGTTCATTTGCTACAACCGCGTGCACGTTCAGCACGTCGTGCTGCCTTCGCGGGCGCTGCGGCGGAACCCGCTGCTCGCGTTTTCAGACACTGTCGAAAACTGTCCTGAAGAAATGGCGCCCGAGCCGCTCAAGGGGCACGGCCGCGCCGCGCGGTTGTTTCCCATCAGCCAGAACGTGACGACCGCCGATTCGCACGCAGGCACGTTCACCGCGGCCTGTGCCACCACGATTTTTCGCGGAGCGGCCCTGCCTGCGTTGTACCGCGGCGGCGTGTTTGCCTGCGACCCAACCGGCAACCTGGTGCACTTCGACCGCCTGCTGCCCAGGGGGGCGACATTCGTGGCGCAGCGCGCGCACCCCGGCCGCGAAGTCGTGGCGAGCGCCAGCGACTGGTTTCGCCCGGTGTTTCTCGCCAATGGCCCCGATGGTGCATTATACGTGTGCGACATGCACCGCCGCACAATCGAACACCCCGATTACCTGCCCGTCGAGATCCGCAAGCAGACAGACTTTGAGGGCGGCAAATCGATGGGGCGCATTTACCGTTTGGCGGCGAACGCCCCAGCCACCCGCTGCGCGACTCGATTGGCCGATGCCACAACCAGTGAACTTTGCCAAACGCTGCGCGACACCGGCGGGTGGCAGCAGGAAACAGCCCATCGCCTGTTGCTGGAACGCCGCGACGCCACTTCCGTAGTACCTCTGACGTCGCTGCTGCGCAATCAGCAACACGATTCGCCCGCAGCCGCGGTTCACGCCCTGCGATTGCTCGACGCGTTCGGAGCAGTCGACGACGATTTGCTTGTCGAAGCGCTGCAGCATCGCGCGGCGCCCGTTCGTGAACATGCGGCGCAGTTGGCTGCGCCACGGTTGGCCGAGTTGCCCCGCACTGCCCTTTGGCTGGCGGGTTCGCCCCTCGACCCCGACCCCCAGGTACGATTGCAAATCGCACTCGCGCTGGGCGACCTTCCCGGCGATCAGGCTGCCGGCCAGTTGGCCGAAATTGCGGCCCGCGACGCAGCCGACCGGTGGATCCGTGCGGCAGTGTTCAGCGGCATTACCCGGCGCGAACCGCAATTTCTGGCAGCACTCATCGTATGCTCGAACCGGAAAACGGTCGATGTTCCTGAATTGTGGTACGAATTGGGCCGCATTCTCGGTGCCCGGCAGGCCGCCACCGACTGGCCCCATCTGCTCGAAGCGGTCGCCGTGAAATGGCGCGACGCCCGCGATACGCAACGCATCCCGTTAGTCACCGGTATCGCCGACAGCTTGCGCAACCAGGGAATTCGCGGCCCGCTGGGCCCGCTCGTCGCGGTGTTGAAAGACGTCACACCAGCGGAGGACGAACTCGTGCGGTCGTTGACAGCGGTACTCGACCGCGCCATTCAGACGGCCGGCGATCGCGAGCGCAAACTTCCTGACCGCTGCTGGGGTGCCGCGCTTGCCGCACATGCCGCATACTCTCAGGTCGGCGATACGCTGCTGGCACTGGTCGACCCGCAACAACCCGACGAATTGCAAACCGTGGCCGTGCGGTCGCTGGCAGCCATGCCTGATGAATCGGTGGCCACCCGATTGCTCGATCCTGCGCGATTCGTACAGTACACGCCGCGGCTGCGCGACGCAGTGCTTGCTGCACTCGTCGCGTCAGATCGGCAGTTGCCCGGCGTCGTCGCGGCACTTGAACACGGCGATATCGCCCCGGCCGATGTCGACCTGTCGCTGCGGCGGCAACTGACCGAACACCGTGACGAGGCGATTCGCGCCCGGGCCGGGCGGCTGCTCGGCGCGGCGGTTTCGCCAGACCGGGCCGCAATTTACGAGGCGCACCGGGCGGTCTTGCAATTGCCGTCGAACCCGGCCAACGGAAAACGAGTGTTTTTGCGGGCCTGCGGGCAATGTCACCGGCTCGACCGTGAAGGTTCGCCCGTAGGACCTGATCTATTTGGAATTCGCAATCAGCCCAAGGAAACAATTCTGCTGCATATTCTGATTCCCGAACGTGAAATCACCTCCGGTTTCAGAGCGTATACCGTGATGACCAAAGACGGCCGCGTGCTATCAGGTTTGATTGCCTCAGAAACGCCGACGAGCATTACGCTGCGGCAAGCTCAAGCCAGAGAAGAAACCCTGCTGCGCCGCGACATTGAAGAGCTGGTTGCCAGCCGAATGTCGCTCATGCCGCAGGGCCTCGAAAACACGATTTCCCATCAGGAATTCGCCGACCTGCTGGCATATTTGAAAGGCGAGGGGGCCGGCGCGTCGCCGAGCGCGGCCAGCCGATCGGAATAACCTCGTTTGCCGTGCTTCGCGTGCACGGGCAGTCAATTCCCGCGTCGCGTCGCTTGTCTCGCGCACCGGAGGCACGCGACGCATCTTCATCCCGCGTATGATCGGAGTCGACATGATTCACGGTATTCGCACCACCGCTCGCTGTATCGCTGTCGTTTTTGGCACTGCGTTCTGGGCATACATCAGCCCGAACGATGCCTTGGCGCAAGATGCCCCGGGTACCAAATGCCTGGCTGGTTTTGCCGATCGTGACGTCAGCCCGGCCGTCGGCGACGAGCAACCCGGCGGCTACGGGAAATCGTTTCACCGTACGTTTCATGACGCCTGCAAAGTTCGTGCGGCTGTTTTTGACGATGGCGCGAACCGCGCCGCGATCGTGGGGCTCGATGCGCTGCTGATCCGCGGTGCCACTGTCGCTGCGATTCGCCGTGAAATTGAAGCGAAATGCGGAATTCCTGCCGCGAATGTGCTGATTGCTGCGTCGCACAGCCACTCGGCAGGCCCCACCGGTATGATTCTTCCGGGTGAGTACGACAACGACGACCCATTAGTGCAAAAATTGGCCTACGAAATGTCATCGACTGCCAGCGCCGCCTATCTGAAAAAAGTCGAGGCAGCGGTCGTCGAAGCCGTGTGCGCCGCATTCGCCCAGCGCCGCGAAGCGCGCTGCGCTGCCGGCTTCGGGTGGGAGGACAAGGCCGCTTATAACCGCCGGTTCCACATGCGCAGCGGACTGACCGCAACGCACCCCCGGCAAGGTAACCCCGACATCGTCGAACCTGCCGGCCCGATTGACCCGCAGGTCGGCGTGCTGGCCGCCTGGAGCCTCGACGGCAAACTGCTGGGTTGCGTCGTGAATTTTGCCTGTCATGCCACAACCGGCCCCGGCGGGATTTCGGCCGATTACGTGCACTACGTTGAAAAAACGATTCGCGGACTGATGGGCGACGATGTGACCGTTGTGTTCGTGCCCGGCATGGCTGGCGATGTGACCCAGGTCGACAACCGCAGCCCGTATCAAATTCGGCAGTTTGGCGAAATCTCGGCCCGCTTCGTGGGCGGGCGAGTTGGGGCCGAGGCGCTCAAGGTGCTGCTGGCGCTCGAACAGTCGGCGAGGGCGAATATACCCGTCGCTGTGGCAGCCAAAACCTTGCACATCAAACGCCGGGCGCCCCGGCCCGAGCGCCTCGCCCGCTGCCGCGAAATCGTGCAAAAAGATCCGAAATCTGTTGACCCGACCGAATGGACGTTCGCCAAGGAAATTGTCCTGCTCGCTGCCCGCCTGAAACGCGAGCCGGTCGCCGACGTCGAAGTCCAGGCGGTGCAGATCGGTCCCGCTTTGTTTTGCGCCTGCCCGGCCGAATACTTCTGCCAATATGGCCTCGAAATCAAGGCCGGCAGTAAGTTTCCATTCACATTTCCCGTGTCGCTGGCTAACGACTGCATCGGCTACGTTCCCACCGAAGAGGCACTCGGTCCGCGTGGCGGGGGATACGAAACACGCCTGACCAGTTACAGCAACCTCGAACCAACCGCCGGCCGCCAGATCGCCGACGCCTTGATTTCCCTATCGGGCAGCCTGAAACCCGGCCCCGTTCCCATGCCCGATCCGATCCCGCCGTTCAAAGATCGCACTTGGACCTACGGCGACACCCCCCCCGAACTGGATTGACCTGTTGCCCGACACGCCGCGAGAAAGAGGCGGCAACCCGCACAAGTTCGCTGCCCGATGTTTGTTTCACCTCGGCGCCGATACACGAAATATGCAATCCGGCTGCCCTGCCCGCGTTTCGGAGAACGGTTATGGCCGCAGTCTTGTGGCAACGGCTGATTTACCGGCGGAAACCACAGTGGCAAGGTTTGCGGGGCCGGTCGTGCCGGTTTACGAAGACGTGCCGCAAGATGAAGTCCGGCATGCGATTCTCATTGGTCCGCGGCAATGGATGGTGCCCGAAACGCCGGCGCGGTTCATGAATCATTCCTGCCACCCCAATTGCCGGGTAAACGACGACCTGGACGTGGTGACTCTGCGGCCTGTACGGGCTGGTGAAGAGTTCACAATTTCGTACGACAGTGCCCATTCGAGTGAAGAGTTGCCGGCGTGGGATGTGCGGTGGTCCTTTGATTGTCGATGTGGTGCAATCAACTGCAGGGGGCGGATCGCGGCCTGGTATTTTGAGCCGGGTCCGTCGGATGATTCGGAAGAGGAAAGGACTGACGGCGCGGCATGACGCGGCCGGTTCAGATTTGCCATGATCGCATGAATTCCAGCAAACTCGACGGGCATTATGCCGATGTTAGTTGTGCTAGACCGTTGCTCGTCAGGTCAACCCCCGGCGGGGGCATTCCCCAGCCCGCGGGAGCGAGGAGCCAACGGATGATCGATACACGCTCGCGGCTCAAGTGAGAGTTCAGGTTTCGCCGCTCATTCCGTCGGAGGCGCCAATCCATACCGCGTGGACCCTGATCGGTAGGTAACTCGTGCCTGGCACGGTTAGATCAGCGTCCGTCTCGCATCAGTCACCACCGTCGCAATCTGGCGATCCCCTGAAACAAATGACCGTGGCCACCTTCAAATCGAGGGTTCCGCGGTCAGTTTGTTTCATGGGTACGATTTGCGATGCCCCTGGTTTTAACCCCGATCAGGCCAG
>JAJXXL010000483.1 GCA_021781115.1 Planctomycetota bacterium | reverse complement strand
ACACGCAGCGACGACGAACAAATACTGGGCGGCTAGACCAGTTCGGCCATCGGACGGAACCGGTTGTGGTCGACCAGATATTGTGGCCGGCCCTGCAAATCATTCAGCGTCAGATGGTCGACCGAGATCCCCAGGTTTTTGTACAGCGTCGCAAACACTTCTTGAAAATGAACAGGGCGGTCTTGCGCGAACTCGCCCAGCCGATTCGTCGAACCAATCACCTGGCCGGTTTTCATACCGCCCCCAGCCAGCAGGGCGCACGACACCTGCGGCCAGTGGTCGCGGCCGGCCGTCGCGTTGATTTTGGGCGTACGGCCGAATTCACCCCAGACAACCACTGACACGTCGTTCAGCATTCCGCGGTCTTCGAGGTCCTGAACCAGAGCCGATACGCCCTGATCGAGCAATGGCATGTCTTCGCGGCCCTGCTTGAAATTGGCGCCGTGCCAGTCCCACCGGCTGAAGGCGAGCGTAACGCATCTCGCCCCCGCCGAAACCAGCCGCCGGGCAACAAGAAAGTTATCGACCAGCCGCGGACCACCATCATCTCTTAAGACATTGAACCCCCGCCCATATCGGTTACGCAGATTCTGATCTTCTTTTTCGAGATCGAGCGCGTCAGCCAGTTTGCTCGACGTGAGCACGCCAAACGCCTGTTGTGTGAAGGCGTCGTGGCCCGTCATATCGCCCTTCGATTCGGCCTCGCGGCGGAAGCGGTCGAGAGCCGCCAGCACCGACTGCCGGTCGCGCAGGCGATCGAGCGTTACGCCATTCAGCGTCATGTCTGACCGGCCCTCGGCGTTGGGGGTAAACGGCGCGTGGGCCACGCCCAGAAAACCAGGCGTGCCGTTGTCGGCCCAAGGCATATGCCCCATGCGGGGCGACAGCCCGACAAACGGCGGCACCGCCGGGTCGACCGGCCCGTACACTTTCGACAACACCGAGCCCAGGCTGGGGTACCCCCCCTGGGGCTGGCGGTCGCGGCGGGTCCAGCCGGTCAGGCACTGGTAGGCGAAATGGTCGCCATCGCAACCGACGATACTGCGGATCGGCGTGAATTTTTGCATCATGCCCGCGATCCGCGGGAACATTTCGCAGATGTCAATACCTGGCACCGAGGTATGAATCGGCTCGAATTCGCCACGAATTTCGCTGGGGGCGTCGGTTTTGACATCCCACATGTCCTGATGCGGGGGGCCGCCCGGCAGGAAGATCATGATAATCGCCTTGTGCGAATTCACCACGCCCGCAACCTGCTCGGCCCGCAAGAGTTGTGGCAGAGAAAGCCCGCCCAAGGCCAAGCCGCCGACTTGCAGAAACTCGCGGCGGCTGACGCCGTCGCAAAATCGCCCGGATCCGCCACGCGGGCGTCGACCGAAAATCGTCAGCATGGTCAGACTTTCGATAAAGGGAGCCGGCAATTACGTGCGGCTCGACCTACCCAGGAAGCGCTGTCTTGAGGCAAAAACTGGTGCAGCGCGTCGGCCAGATTCGGTGATTCAAGCCGCGTGACCCAACAGCTCCATCGTATCAAGCCATTCGTATTTGTCAATTTGTATTTGAGTTTGTCACTGGGAAAGTCGGGCGGCTTTGGCCGATGCCCGCAGCATCGGTTCGAGTTCTTCGACGAAGTCATTGACGTCTTTAAACTCGCGATAAACCGAAGCGAACCGCACGAACGCCACCTGATCGACATTGCGCAGCATGTTGAACACGCGTTCGCCGATGTCGCGCGACGGAACCTCGCGATCGAATTCGCGATACACGTCGGCTTCGACTTCGCTGATGATGCGCTCGATGACTTCGTCCTTGACCGGGCGCTTGTAGCACGCCTTTTCCAGGCCACTGCGGATTTTCTCGCGATCGAACGGCACACGCGTGCCGTCTTTCTTGATCACCTTGAGCGGGGCCTCTTCGATCTTCTCATAGGTCGTAAACCGCCGCGCGCATGTGTGATTGAGGCACTCGCGGCGGCGGCGAATGGCGAAATCCTCGCTGGCGCGCGAGTCGATTACCTTGGTTTCATCATGCCGACAGTAGGGGCACATCATGGCCGGAAAACTCTCGCAAGGTCAGTCCACGAACTTCCATTCTGTGGAACGGTTCCGCCCGGGGCGGCGCGGCGCCGCCAACCCCTCGCGCGAAGGAAGTCGCTGCGACCGAACCCACATTGCGGAAATCACTTCAGTGTCTTGAAGTTACCCGACGCCAAGCCCTTTGCATAGTGCGCCCCGCCCCCAAGTACCACCGAGACGAGCCCGAAATGGTGCCGAAGCCCCAAGTCCAGCGTGATGTGATTCGCGTCCTTCGCGGTGCAATTCCGGCCGAGGGTATTCGTCAGACGTGTTCGCGCACCAGCGGAACCGGGCACCAGGGATCAATTTGTCACTTAACAGACGTTCTGCGCCGAAAATTCGTTATTGTCGGAAATATCGTTATAACGTGCGTCTGCGGTAGCCGATCAACTCACCAGTGCACATGACTGGTGGTTGCGAGGTGCATCACGCCGTCGGCAGTGGGCGCGGCGGAATATGTCCAAGGGTTGACCGGGGTCGGCTGGCCATTGAACGGTACGGCCACCAATGGGGGGCAACGTGCCATGCGCAGCGCCGCATTTCTGCTCGCGATGGGTATCGCAGGGTGCACACACTTGGCGCTTGAGCGCCGTACGGTGAGCCAGGCAAGTACATTGTCGGATCTGCAATATCAGCAGGTGCTCGACAACCTCGCCATGTTCGCGTACAACCCCGACGCGCTTCCGTGGCATTTGAAGCTCAAGGATGGGCTGGTTCAGGTGACGGACCAGGCATCCGGCGGAATCGGAGCTGCGCTAAGTCTGCCGTTTAGCGCCAACAGCTCTCTTTCACCGAGCGTCGGTGCGCAGCACGCCGTTGTCGCCCAGTGGGGCGGCGAGCCGACAACAGATCCTGAGGAATTAGCCCTCCTTGCCGCGGCTTATCGAAAGGCGGCCGACCCGCACAACGCGATGATCGACAAAGAAATTCGCTTTGAGATCTGGAGGCTGGTTGCATCTTATGACGCGTATTGCAGTTCCGACGTGTTCTTGGATATCACGGTGGACGCGGTACAGGACGAATGGCACAACCTCGAAGGTGAGCTCCAACCGCTGACGTCCCACCCAATGTATGGCGATCTCGCTCAAGATGCACTGAATTCGCTTACAAATGGCTTTCGCGAATTTGTAGAGCTTGTGAATACACAGCGCTTAGGTCAGCCAGAGCCATCGAATTGCGAAATTAAAACACGTGTTTTGGATGCCACCTCATGGTTTCAATACGCGAATAGTTGCCTTTGCCATTTACGCAATAAAATGCTCCAATGTAACGAGAACGAGCTCGTCGGCGCATTGGCCCAAGCAATTCTGCGAACTGAAATACTAAGCCAGCGCGAGGTGCGAGACGCACTTATCGAGGCTATTCCGGCGCTAAATCCGTCGCTTGCCACGCTGCGATCCAACAAGCGGGCTTCCCCGCCGCCATTGCTGGAACAGCTGCTTCCGAAGCGAAATCCCCAACCGGACAACCGCGCGGTCCGCTTTCTGGCCTACGTTGGAAGCCGCAAATATGTTTTCCCGCAATTAAAGCCAAAGGACTATTCACGGAACCCAGGGCTGATTAACCAAGCGGAACAAAAAATTGAAACGCTAAGCTTGCTCGTACTCGGAAAGATGAATCGCACCCCATTTTTTGAGCGCGTCAATAAAAGCGGCCTGCCGCGAACAGCGCGCCATGTGGGCCGCTACTCACGCAACGGCCGTGACTATTATATCTGCGTGGCAGAAGATCGGGCTAATGACCTCAAAAAATTCACGCTTCAGATTCTCACACTGGCCCCGAATGCCCAACAGGACTCAGGCCGAGGGGCAGCATACAGCCCCTCGCTTCACTAACCCGACCACGAGAATCTCAAAAACATTGCGTCAAGCTATTATTGCTGCGCCACAAGGGCGTCGATGAGCGCACCAATGCTGACTACAACCGGCAGGCAGACGCCCCTGCCACCGCCGGCGCAATTCGAAGTGGAAATGTATTTTGTGAGAGCGGCGCGTAATTCGCTCTCCCAATATCCGTTATTTTCCTCAAGGTCACCACGATCGCCCTCGAGCAAACAACCGTGGTCGAGCACACCCTTGAAATAACGGAAACAGTCCAATAGGTACATCTTTGGCATTGCCATATGGACATGCCAAACCACATCAACGTCGCTTGGTGGTAAAAACCGTCGGTTATCGCTGGGTTGCTTGACCACCGCCCAAAATTTGCGGTATTGATCGAAAATCTTGTTAACGTGGGGTTCACGCAGTCTGGGATCGAGTTCTTTAATTTGGCGCTTCAAATCGGCTTCAGCGCTAAGCGTTGGCAAGTCCGACGACTGTTTGGCCATCGCAACGTCTCCTTTTGGGTACTGTTGACAGCCCGTTTCAGAGTACGAAAGACACAGATTGCGTCGCTGCACCTTAGTGTACAAAAGCTGGTGCCGTTTCGTCAAGGCGCAGAAGGCAGACGGTTTTTCGATTATCCCTGCGAGTCGTGTATTTGTTGCAAACAGCGACATCAAATCCAGGATTCTCCGACGACGGTAGGGGCAGGCACGCAAACCGCGCTCAGTGCTGGAACAGGAATTCCTTCGAATTCAGCAGCGCCCAACCCACGTCCTCCATCGCAAGCTTGCGATCGGAACTGGCCGCGATATGTTTGCGGGCCGCCTCAATTTCTCCGGCGGCGGGCTTGCGGCTGAGGGCGGCCAGGTACATTTCGGTGATGATGTCGTCGTCCGATTTGCCGGCGGCCAGCAGCTTGGCGATGCGGCTGTTGCCGTCGCGCAGTTTGTTGTGCACGACCGGGCCGTTGATCATTTGCAGCGCCTGCGACAGATTCGATTCGTTCGAGCGTTCGCACTGGCACGCCATTTCACGCTGGGGCTGGCCGAAGATCTTCATGAAGTAATGATCAGCCGGGGGCTCAGACAACTCGACCGCACGTGTGCCCGCCGGCGCCCCGGGAAACGCTTCGGCGATTTCGGTGACCTGGCAAATTGCATCGAGCAACTGTTCAGCCGCCAGCAGCCGCGTGCCCGCGTGCGAGGCATAGATTTCATCGGTGGCATTGAACGCGTTCTTACGCGAACTGAGCTGGTAGGTGCGGCTGTTCAAAATCGTTTTCACCGCCCATTTGCGGCTGAAGCCATGTTTCGCAAACTCGGCGGCCAGAGTGTCGAGCAGCGGCGCGTTCGAAGGCGGGTTCGAATCGCGAAAATCATCGACCGGTTCAACAATGCCCCGCCCGATCAACTGGCCCCAGATGCGGTTCACCGCCGCCTTGGCGAAGAACGGGTTGGCAGGATCGGTCAGCCAGGCGGCGAACACTTCGCGGCGGTCGGCTTCGGCGGGCACATCGACGTCGCCCTTGAGGAGCAGGTGCGGTTTCATCTGGCGGCCCGTGCGCGGCTGGGTGACTTCGCCCGTGCGGCTGACGAAGATGACTTCTTCGTCCTTGTCCTTGCCCGGCTTGCGCCCGACGCGGGCAAACGCAGCGCCAATGCCGTAGTAGTTGTCCTGCGTCCAGCGTTCAAACGGGTGGTTATGGCACTTGGCGCATTGGATGCGAATTCCCAAAAACAACTGGGCCGTGGTTTCGGTGGCGTCTTGTGGGTCGCGGCTGGCTTTCCAGTAATTCGCCGCCGGGTTTTCAAATACGCTGCCCCGCGCGGTGAGCAGCTCGCGGGCGAACTCGTCCAGCGGCTTGTCGTTCCGCACGCATTCGTAGATCCACAGGCGGAACTTCTGCACGCCTGCCGGGTTGAGCTTCTTGCTGTTTGAACGCAGCACGTCGCCCAGGGTCAGCGACCAGAACGAGGCGAAATCGTCAGAATCGACCAGGGTGTCGATCAGCCGCCGGCGCTTGTCGGAACCGGTATCAGCCAGAAACGCTTCAGCTTCAGCGACACTGGGCAGGCGGCCGGCCACGTCAAGGTACACCCGGCGCAAAAACTCCTCATCGGTGCACAATTCAGACGGCAGGATCTGCAGCGTTTTCAATTTGACGTCGACCAGCCCGTCGACGAAGTTGAATTCGGGCGGGTTGTTCCAGGCGAACCCCGCCACATCCTCAAGGAACGTGATGTACGACGTGGCCATTTTGTCGAGGTAGCGGGCCAGGATTGCCGTTTCGCCGCGCATGCCCTTTTCGACCAGACCGGCGTCGTTCACGCGGGCCACAGTCTCATTCGACGACGTGAACACTGTCAGCGGGGTGACATCGCGCAGGCTGCCATCGCTGAACTGCCCCAGCACCAGCATCTGCTGCCGATTGCCCGACTTCTGGAACACCCGCGCATCGGGCCACAACTGGATTTTGACCAGCTCGGGTTCGGTCGCGGCGTCGAGCCGCAGGCCTTCGGCGATCCAGTCGCGCAGCACGACATGCGCCGCATCGTGTTTCTTCAGCCGTCGCCCGCCGCCATGCGCGAGTTCCATCAGCGGCTTTTTCAGCAGCAGGCTTTCATCGGGGTCAACGATATTGGTGCGGCGGCCGTAGAACTCCGAGCGCAGGGTCATGATGTCGAGCGCAGGGTCATAGCCCCGCAACGACAACCGGAAGCCGGCCTTGCCCGACGGCGAACCGTGGCAGGCGCCCATGTTGCAACCGGCCTTCGACAGGGCCGCGATTGTGCTGTTTTTGAAACTGACCGGCGCGGGGAGTTGCATACCTTTGACGGCCACGGTCGCTTTGCACTCTTTGCCGCCCGCGCGAACGATGATTTCCGCCGAGCCATCGGCCACGGGGTAAACCACGCCGTTTTCGACCCGCGCCACGGCGGGGGCGGTTGAAACCAGTTCGGCGCCGGCCGTCAGGTCGCGAACCTCATTGTTTGCGAACGCGCCTGTCGTCACCAGCAGTTGCCGCGATCGGCCCCCGATCAGTTCGAACTGCGCGGGCATGACCGAAATCGCCGCCGGTTCGGCCCGGTTCGATTCGGCCGAGTTCGATTGTGCGCACAGCGGCGTGGCGAATGCCAGCAGGCTCAGCGCCGCTAGTCCGGTGCGGCAGCCGGCCGCAGTTTGCTTCAGCCACCGGTGTTCGCGTTGGGCAAGCATATTTTCACGTTCTCCATTCAAGTCGTTCGTGATGGGCAAAAGCCGCTGAGTTTTTGACTGGTCGTTTCTGACATGGGCGGCCGGCCGCTGCGGGCCGCCGTGTCAACGTGTCGCGGGCATCATTTCACGGTCAGCGAGGCAGGAGGCGCGGCGGCGGGCAACTTAGCCGCGCCCGACATACCTTCGCCCTGAACTACGACATTTTGCACCGCGGCGGCCGCGGCATCCTGGGCGGCGGTCAGTTCGACCTCAATTTCATTTTGACCCTGCGGAATCGTCGCGGCAGCCGCCGCGACCCCCGCCGGAAGATTCTGAAAACTGAGCGCGATCGGCCCGGCGTAGGCCGGGTTGCGTTCGGCCACAACCTTGATTTTAAGGCTCTTGCCTTTCTCGAGCACCCCGCCTCCAAAATCAGGCTTCAGGGCGAACGGCGGTTTGAGTTGCAGTTGCAAGGCAGGAATCGGTTGCGCCACGGCCGTTGCGCCCTGTTTGCCAGTGCCATTCAACACCACGCTGAATTGGCCTAGCGGGGCCTGGTTGTTCGCGGTGAACACGATCTCGATGTCATTGGTTCCCTTGGCGATTGGCTTGAGCGCCGCCGTCACGCCGGCGGGCAGTGCGTCCTTTTCCGGCAGCAGGGCCAAGGCGATTTCTTCGGCAAAATTCGGGGTGCGGGTGGCCGACACCTTGACCGTGGCCGACAGGTCTTTCCCAAACACCAGCTCGGGCACATTGGTGGCCAGCGCGAACAGCGGCGCGGGGGCGACCCCCACCGCAATCTGGTCGGCCAGAATCGGGGGGGGCCAGGGCAACCCATTGAACGCAGCCTTTTGCACGTCGGCGGCAGACGCCAGAACCTTCGTGTCGGCCCCGCCGAGTTGCGAAACCCCCACAATTTGCAGGTGTTGAACCTTGCCCGGCGCGACATTGGGCGCGCAGCGCACAGTCAGCGCGGCGAAGGTGCGCCCGGGGCCGATGACGCAGGGCGTGGCCGAAAATCCTTCGGGGGCATTCGCCAGCGCCAGTTCGATCGGGCCGGCGAATTTGCCGCGATTCGCCGTGATGACGATCGAGGCCAGCCCGCCCTGGGCTATATTCAGCGTGTCGGTTGCCGCTGCCAGCGTAAACCGCTCTTCAAACGGCTGCACCGCGATGCGATAGGCAAACTCGATTCCGCCCCGGCGATGCAGGTCTTCGACCGCCAGCGTGTAATCGCCGTCGGCAGGAAAGGTGTAGTCAATCACGCCATCGTTGGCACCGGTGTCTTCGGCAGCGGCAACTTCGCCGCCGTCGGCCTTGAGCAGGCGCAGGTACAGGTCGCTGGGCGACCCCTGGCTGCGGGTGACGCCCACGAACAGAAAATGCTGCCCCGCTTTTGCGGCGAACACGAACCGGTCAATATCGCCGGGCGGGTCGAACCGGCCATTCAAGTTAGCCCCCAGGTTGACGCGCGTCGCCTGCGCGGGTTCGTTATTCGGCTCGACTTCCAGGGCTTCGTCGCCCGCGCCCACCGATACCAGGGCAAACCCGCTGCTGCGCCCGCCGGCCAGCCGCGCGCCAACATTCAGCCAGTTCAGCGGCGAATCGGAATGCAGGTTGATCGGCACCGCCTGGGCCAGGGCCGCGCCGGGGCCGGCAAAACCCACGTTGGCGGCCACGCCCCGCTTGACGCCCATCGGAAACGCCGCCGTCACGCAGGGAAAGTCGCCCATCCGCAAGCGATAAAAATAATTCGGCCCCCCCTGAAACCGGATGTCGCGAAGTTCGACGACGTACTCGCCCGCTTCGGCAAAGGTGTGGCACAATTGCGAATCGCCCTCAAGCCCGAGGGCGTCGTCGCTGTAGGCCAACTCGCGGCCGCGCAGATCCAGCAGCCGGATCATCGGGTCGAGCGGCGACCCTAGCCGACGGGCCAGTACTTCAAACGACACACGCTGACCCGCCGCAACGGCGAACTTGTAATAGTCGCGGGCCAAGCCGTCGAGTCGGCCATCGACTGCCGCCGGAAGCGCGACCTGTTGCGCTTGCCCCAGCAACTGGTTCGGGCGGACCTGCGCCACCGACGCCAGGTCGTCAATGACAAACAACTTCAGGTTCGACACACCCTGCGGCGTGGCCACGCGCAACCCCTCGACACCCGGCGGAACATCGGGGGCAATCTGTACGCGGTAAACGACTTCGCCCGCACTGGTGCCATTGCCCGCAATTTCCGTGGGTAGCGTGATCGTCGCCGGGAAACTGGCCCAAAGCTGGGCCGCGCCCGCCAGGTTGCCACCCTGGATCTTGACGTCAATCGTTTCACCCGGCTTGGCCGCCTGGGGCGAAGTCGAAACGATCGTCGGCGGCTGAGCCCCGGCGCCGCGGGCGGGCAGACTGGCCACGAGCAACAAGAGAAGGCAGAGACCACGACGCATGAGGCATACTCTCCAGAGGTCAGTCTACCGGGCGAATTGTGCGCTGAATTCGTAACGGTGATGCAATCTTCCTGAGCAACGCCTTACAGCCTACCCGCGAATGGCGGCGCCTAGCGGCACGGCCATGCAGACTGTCTGTGTGTGTCTTTAGATCGTTGCGCCGAATTCACCAGTAATGCGTTCGAAACCCAGGAAGGACGTCCACGGGGGCAGTTATTGTTCGCAGCGAACCGGCAACGGTTCCAATGAGGCGGGAGCCTGGCCTCGGCTGGCCGAAACGACCGGCCTTTACCAGGTGTGGCTGCCGCCGCATCATGAGCGGTAGCCGATTCAGAGCGGCGTGCTTCCTGTCTTACATCGTGTTTCATCATAAAAGGTTGGCAGGCTTCCCGTCAAAGGGAAAAATATGTTTTTCAGTGGATGCGTCGTCTCTCTGAGTAAAAAACCTCTGTATTCGTGGGAGTTCAACCTTCGATTCCGGGTGGACGACGATTGTCGAAAGGCACTGACCAAGGTCCGTCGGCGATCGTCAGCCGACAAAACGTCGTTTGGACTCAAGCGGGCAGCGGCGCCGGGGCGCCAGCGCCA
>JAJXXL010000305.1 GCA_021781115.1 Planctomycetota bacterium | reverse complement strand
CTGGGTTTTCGCAGTTCCGCCAGCGTCATATCTGTGCCCGAATCGGCATGCACATCTTCGACAGCGATCGTCAGCTCGGTGACCTGTTCCCTAAACATTCGCTTTCGCAGCGCTTCACAATAATTGACCCAACACTTGTCTCCCCGTGGCATCGCGGCTTCCTTTCTCAGAATGAAATTGAACTCAGAAACTCTCAATTCGTCGAGGAACGTTCTACGATCGTTCATCATGCAACTTCAGCCGCTGCGCTGGACGACCGGCAACACGTTGTGCTCGCCGGCAAAAGTCTGCGGGGTAGTCCTTGCGGTGAAACGCTGCACGACGTGATGCACGAATTAACCCTGGGTGTCAAACACGCGGCGAGCCGGGTCAAAACAGTCGGTGCTCGGTGCCGAGCCAGATACATTCGTTGGCCAGTCGCGGGGGAATCTGCGGAAACTTTGCGAGCCACCAGCGGGCGAACCCGGCTTCGTCGGCCGGAATGATGCCGCGCCCATACTTCTTGACAAAGTTCTCGTGAAACGAGTCGAGTTTGAACGTGGCAAACACCGCAGTCAGGCCTGCCTTCCATAACCAGAGTTGCCAGTCGCAAAGCATGTAGGCCGACATGGCCGGGCCAACAAGGTAGAACTCGCCTTCGAGGCGGTCGCGCAAGGCGCGTTCGAGGGTGGGGCCTGTCCCGCCAGGACCCGTCGGTTGTCGAAAGTCGCGTGGGGGAAACTGCGAAGCGCCAAGTTGCTGGCATTCGCGCTTCAGCCAGTTGCGGAACGAATCGCCGCAGGCATGCAGTTTCGCGGAGTTTTCGAGATAAGCCCGCACATAGCCGTGCCCTTTGCGATGCGGAAAAGCGTCGAAAGCGTCGGCCAGCGACCGACCGGGTTGGCCGCCATGCGCCCGCAGGACGCCGAGCGAGGAGTTCAACGGCGTTCCCATGGCCGATTTGAGCAAATGCGATCGAATCGCGTCGATCTGCCAGAGGCGCCCGAGTTCTGCCACGCCCAGGTTCCGTGATTTGAGCGGCACGAACGCGGGCGCCTTGCGTGTCAGCGGGTCGACGCCGACGAATTCCGCCGCCCGAAACCCCTGCATGTCGACGCTGTGGCCGAGAAATGCATGCCAGTTCAGATCGTCGTCTGTATCGGGAATTGGAATTTGCGTGCTGAAAATCGACAGGCCATATTGCTTCCATGCCTGGTCGAGTTCGGGAATTCCCGAATTGATCTCGCGTGGCAAGTTGACTTGAAGTGCCGCCCCGGCCGAACTGGGGGCCGGCGGCAGTTCGATCATGGAGGGCGTTTCAGCACGCAGCGGCGCCGGTTTCGTTTGCGCGGGCGGGCTGGCAACGGGGGGGTTGCAGATCCGGCAGGGGTCGAGGTTGCCACCCGTTCGTTTGGCAGCCCACGCCTGCAACGCCGCAATGCTGCGCGAGCAGATTTTAATGTAGTTGGAACACGTGTAATTCTTGATACGCGACGAATTGATCCACCCGCACTTCGCGTGATGGAGTTTCAGATAAACCGCGCGCGGCACGCGTTCGCAATTGAGGACGAAGCCCGCGACGTTGTCCCGCAGCCAGCGAAAGTAGCCTGGATCGTCGTTGACGAACTCAACCACTTCGTCCTTTGAAGGCTTGCTAATAAATCCAAACATGGTGACGCCTTTCGATTCGAGTGGAAAACTGAAATAACTGCTGCGGTACGGTCAGTTGGTCGCGCACGGGCTTTCATCCGCCGGGCATCGTCGCCGCGACCCCGCGCATCGATTTTAGGTCAAGCCGTGTCGCGGCGATGCATACCGTTCGGCTCGAACGCCACGAAACGCCCATCCCCCGATTGAGCACACAGTCACAAGCACATACTCTGCAATGACCTGCGACGGGAGGCTGATCACACAGGCCTTGCGGGGGATCAGCGTGTGGCTTCGTCGAGGACGACGTGCAGAACCCACACGGGCAGCCACAAGCCGAACGTGATGACTGTCAGAATGAAGTGCAGAAAATGCGGCACGGAACTGCGGCGGACTTTCTTTGACCGCCGGCTTTTGTTGACGACGACCTGCACATTCTGGTTGACCCCCGCTGCGGCGGGTTGTACGGGTGCGGGCAACGCCGCAGTACGCACCAACAACGCGGCTTCGCGCCGGGCTTCGTTCGCCGCGCGCAAGACCGGGTCGAGAAATTCACCGCAGTGTTTGCATTTGCGGGCCGTCGGTTGAATCGACTCGCTGCAAAAGGGGCACTCGATGAGCCGCAACGCCGGCGTTGGTGCCGAGGGAGTCATGCCGGGCCCAGCCGTGATCAACTCGTTGAAGCTTCGGGCTGTCTTGGCGGCGGGAGCCAACGGTTCCGGCGCTTTTCGGAGAACACAGACCACCGGCTCGCGAAGCGCGGGAAGTTGTGGGGGCTCGTTGACTTGTGCGCGCACGGCGCGCGAGGGTCGAACGGCGGGCAGAGGCGCACTTGGCAAACGGCGTGCAGGAAGATGAGACTCATTCATGGTCGAGGCCTCCAGTGTGGAACGGGCAAAGAATACACAAGCGCACAGCGGTGTTTTCGTGACACCAACCGTCGCCCTGCCGTTCTTTCCCCTCGGCCGGGTTCCCACCGAAGGCGGCGTTGATTTGACTCAACACCCTGATTTTATGTCGACTTGCGACGCGATTCAAGCCCCACTGTGCCCATATCGCCGCGCGGCCAGGCGTGTTCGTTGCAGTTCAAACACGGTCGGGCCGATCCGGCAGGCCTGGGTTGCGGCCAATTCAGGGCGATGCCCGCAACGCCCGCACAACCCGTTCGCTGCCCGCGCCGTCTTTAAGGGTTTTCACTGCTACGAAACACCCGCTGGACTGCAATTGCGCCCGCACGGCAGCGGCCTGTTCCGGGGCAATTTCCAGCAGCAGGCCGCCCCCGGTACGCACCAGCGGCGGGACGGCGGCGATCAGCCGGGTAATGATCGACAAGCCGTCGGCCCCAGCCCGAAGTGCGAGGTGCGGCTCGTGGTTCCGCACGTCGGGCGGCAGGCTTTCCATTTCGCAATCGGCCACGTAGGGCGGGTTGCTGACAATGAAATCGAACTGCTTCCCTGGCGGCACGGGCGCCACGAGGTCGCCTTCGAGAAAGTCAATGCGGTCGGCCAGGCCCAGGCGTGCGGCGTTTTCACGGGCCACGACCAGGGCCGGGGGGCTAATGTCGATTGCGGTGACGTGGGCTCGCGCCAGGTTGGCGGCCGCTGCGGCCGCAATGCACCCTGAACCGGTGCCGACATCAAGGATCGTGGGGTTCGGCAGGCTGCGCGCCAGGTCAAGCAGTTCGAGCACGAGGGTTTCTGTTTCGGGGCGAGGGATCAGCACATCGGCAGAGACATGCAGATCCAGCCCGAAAAACTCGCGATGGCCGACGAGGTACGCCACCGGTTCGGCCCGCGCCCGCCGGCGGACAAGTTCGCGCATGGCGGCGCGTTCAGTGTCGGTGACCAGGTCGTGGTATGACACATACAGTTGAATTCGTGGGCAATGCCGGGCGTGGGCCAGCAGAATTTCGGCGTCGAGCCGCGGGGTTTCGCTGCCATGCTGTTTGAGGTGCTGAACGGTCCAGTCGAGAATGCGGGCGACCGTCCACGGCGCTTCCTGCGGAGAAGACGTGCGATTCATGTCATACCCGGCGACTGGAAACTGAAAACTTGGGCAATCTCTGGCATCTGCCCGCAACCCGTTCGAAGCGGGGCGCGGGGCGGCCCCCTGGGGCCGCCACCCGCGCGGTTACAACCCCTCTTTGAGGCGTTCTTCGCGATCAAACTTGATCAACGCGGCAATCAGTTCCTCGAGATCGCCCTGCATGACCTGATCGAGACGATACAGGCTCAGCCCGATGCGATGGTCTGTCAGGCGGTTCTGGGGAAAATTGTAGGTGCGAATTTTTTCGCTGCGTTCGCCCGACCCCACCTGCAGCTTGCGCTGGCTGGCGCGGGCAGCGTGCAGTTCTTCGGTTCGTCGTTCGAGCAGGCGGCTGCGCAGCACGCGCATCGCGCGGGCCTTGTTCTTGTGCTGGCTTTTTTCGTCTTGGCACTTCACGACGAGGCCTGAGGGCACATGCGTAATGCGAATGGCGCTTTCGGTCTTGTTTACTTTCTGCCCGCCCGGCCCCCCCCCCCGCCTCGTGTCGATTTGCAGGTCTTCATCGCGAATCTGAATTTCGACTTCGGTCGCTTCGGGCAGCACGGCTACCGTGGCGGTACTGGTGTGTACCCGGCCCTGCGTTTCAGTTTCGGGCACGCGCTGCACCCGATGGCCGCCGCTTTCAAACTGCAGGTTCTGGTACGCGCCTTCGCCAGAAATCGAAATCGTCACCTCCCGCACGCCCCCCAGTTCCGACGGCGAAAACTCGAGCACTTCCCATTTCCAGCCCCGGCGCTCGACCAGTTTCTGATACATCGTGCACAGTTCGCCCGCGAACAAGGCGGCTTCGTCGCCCCCGGTGCCCGCACGAATTTCCATGATCAGCCCGCCACGCGTCAATGCGTCGCCGGCAAGCACCATGTCTTCGAGTTCGGCCTGCAAGGCCTGGCGCTGCGCGTGCAATTCGCCGGCTTCGGCCGCGGCATACGCCTTGGCCTCGGCGTCGATTTCTTCACGGGCCATGGCCTGTGCCTCAGCCCATTCCGAATCGAGCCGGTTAAACTCGCGCACCTTGGCAGCCACCTTGGCCAACCCGCCCCGTTCACGCTGAATCTGCGCCACGCGCTGCGGGTCGCCCAGAATCTCAGGGTCTTGCAGCAGCCGCTCCAATTCGTCGTGCCGCTCAAGTTTGGCTTGCAGTGTTGGAAACATGCGCGAACCCGAATTCTACCTGACCAGCGGCAACCCCGCGCCTGCGCCCGCCGGATTGGCTGAAAACGTTGCCGGCGTGCATCGCGGGCGACGAACCGAATTCACGGTTGCCTACGCCCGCCTCGGCCCCGGCAGTATAAAAGCCGCAACCCCCGCGCTCAAAGGCCAGGCGCCGCGAACTCGCCCTGCAAGCCGTGAAAATCCAAACAGGCATTCTGTCAGCGCCGGCCAGTCGTACCGGCGGCAGACAGCTCAAGACGCGCGTCGGCAGAACTCTGTCGCAAACCACGGCCCCGCAATCTTCGGCCAAATGCCCGCACCGCTACCCCTTGGCAGCTTCGCTCGCGGCGGGTTCGTCTTTCTTACCCCAGCTATATTTCCGCTGGAATTTCTCGACGCGGCCGGCCGTATCGACGTACTTGACCTTGCCGGTGAAAAACGGGTGGCAAGCCGAACAGATTTCGACGTGAATCTTCGCACGCGTGCTGCGGGTCTTGAAGGTGTTTCCGCAGCCGCAAATCACGGTCGTTTCAACATAGTCGGGGTGAATGCCGTCTTTCATCTGATCCCATTCCAAATGCAGTTATCTGAATCTCGATTTGCCCGCCAGCCACCGTGGCGAGCACCCGATTCAAGGCAATTGTCGCAACTCCAAGGGGCGGCAACCTGCCGTTGCGCGGCGGGCCGAATGACCTTGAGAAGCCCCCAGTTTAGGGCGCATGACGGCGACCGGCAAGCCTGAAACACCAGTTTCCGATGTTTGAACGCGCATTGGCCAGCCAATGACGCACCGTTCAATCGCCGTTCGACGCTCCTTATCGCCAATGCGGGACGTCCATCACTTTGGGTTCGGGGTCCATGGCCCACATTTTCGTGGGCGGCGCGCCTTCGCGCGCACCGGGAATCTGAATCGACTCGGCGATCAGAACCTCTTCGCCCGTTTGCGGGCTTTTTTTGACTTTGGCGCTGAACATTTTAATAAGTTTGCCAATTTGCGGATCCTGGGGCGAATTAAACGCCCCCACGGTCACCACCGATTTGAATCGGTCGTGGTACACGTAGGCTTCGATGTTTTGCTGCCGCATCGTCTTGACGAGTTGCCAGCTTTCGAGACCGGCCGAGTCGAGCGTCGAATGCGTGCTTAACCGCGCGGCGAACTTGTCGAATTCACGCGGCTTGGCCGTTGAATTTCCATAGAACGACGCCACGACGACGGTGTATTTGCCCTTATTCTGCAACAGCGAATACTCCTGGTTGCCGTTCAAGCGCACCAGCAACGGGTCGCGGGTTTTGCTTGCCGCCTCTTCGGGGGTGAGCAGCGGGTTACGCGTCAGAAATGCCTGCGCCAACGGTCCCTGCCCCGACGCCGTCCCGACATAGCCCGCCGTCTTGAGCACCTGTGGCTGGAAGTTCTTGACGTACTTCAGCGTCTTTTGGGCTTTCGAATCGTCGACGCTTTCATAGTTTCCGGCGAGAACGCCCACCATGCCCCGCTGGGCGGCGAAAATTCGTCGGCTTTCACGCCCCTGGCGATCGACCGTGGCGATCCGTTCAATTTGCGAGTCCTGTGTGTACACATACGCCGGAATGCCCTTCTTTCGCAATTCGTAGACGAGGTCATCGGCGGCTTTGACGGCACGGTCTAACTGCTCTTTGGACGAACCCCACAGACTCGTGACCATGATCATCCACGGTCCGTGTTCGGGGGCCAGTTTGTACCGCTTGCCCTGTACCGATTCGATCGCTCCGAGCGCCTGTGTCTGGGCAAAACCGAGCGCACTGCTCGCAATCAGGCTCGCCGACAGGGCGCGAGCCAGCATCTGATTCCGCACGGCAGACTCCATTCTGTGTGTGACGGTAGCGTCTATTCGCCCCGTCAGCTTGAATGCCGGCGTCCTGCCGGCAGATGCAATTGTAACGGCCAGGCGACGAGGAGCGCACGCGATAGCGCAACATCGATCCGGCTTGTCGCCAATCGAGACCGAACGAATCAAATTGTGGGTAGGGGGAGATGAGAGGGCGGTTTGTAGCAGTCCCCGTGCGAGCGGTCCAGATCGAATTCTGCAAAGTTTTCAACGCGTCCTGGTTTTTTGCGAATCGTTGCTGGACGAATCTCGGCGATTTGGTAGTATGGGTAATATATAACGATTGTATCGAATGTAGTGATTGAGATAACTTTTCCGTCTCGTCCAGCACAACCCTGATTTTCGACCCTATTGAGGAATTGCACCATGCTGCGATCGCGAGTTCTGTTTGTCGCCGGAGCGATCGGATTGCTCATGCCCGCCGCCGTCCACGCACAATGGGCCTACCCAGGGTTTTCGGGCGCATCCGCAGGAAGCGGGGCCGGTTACTGGGGCGTAAACGCGGGCTACCCCAGTGGCTACGCGGGCTACCCCGGTGGTTACACCGGTGGCTATTTCGGGTCCCTTGGCAATGCCGGCGCCTATTCCCCATACGCCGGGTTGCCACAGTCGGGGTATTCACCGAACTGGTGGGGTGGGCCATCCTGGCCCACCCCCACCAGCTTCGCACCGGCCGCATTCGCTGCAGACCCCAGAACCCCTTGGGGCTACACGGTACGCGGTTACGTCGAACCGTCGGGGTATGTCATGGACCCGTATGCCCCGTGGGGTTGGGGCGCCCAGACTCCGGCGCGCCTCGGCGGCGTCTACGGTTCGTGGCCCACACAGGGCATTTACCGTCGCGACCTGCCGTTTCGACCGTACCCGGAACTCGAAACCCATCCGCGGCAGGCCGCATTGGCAATTTACCCACCGGCTAACTCCCGGGTTTATCTCGACGGCGCCGAGTTGGCGCCGCAAAAGGGGTTGTACGTGCACGCACCCAAACTTCCGCTGCTGCCGGGCGTGCCGTACGCACACGACGTGCGTGTCGAATCGCTCGCCGAAGGCGGCGCGACCAATGCTCGAACCGTCACCGTTTACCTGCGCATGGGCCGCCTGACCGAACTGACGTTTCAGTAGCCTTGCACCGCGCCGCCCCTGTTCAATAAGCCAGCTTGGGCCGGGTGATTGCCCGCGTCGCGCAGCGACTGTAAAATGGCGCACCGTTTCGGGTTTGCTGTCAACACCGCGGTGGAGAGCCTCGGCCGCAGTGGTGCTGACCGGCACGCGCGGGGCCCACGCCGGCCTCGGAAACGAACGCGCGCGGCTCAGGGTTCAATGCAAGCGGCGAACCCCGGTTTCCTGAATTCCAAGCCAGTTCACAGGATGTGCAATGCTGTCATCTCTGAAGTGCGTGTTGGTCGTCATGCTTGCGGCGTGCAGTTCGGCTGCATTCGCCGCCGACGTCCCGGGCAAGGCCAAGGAAGAAGACTTCTACCGGATTCTGACGTTCGAGATTCCCAAAGGCATCGTGCTTGAGATTGGGGCGATCGAACAATTGCCGGGGGGCAAAATCGCCGTGTCATCGCGCCGGGGCGAGATTTATACGATTGAAAATGCGTTCACCGACGACCCGGCCAAGGATGCGAAGTTCGTGCGGTTTGCATCGGGGTTGCACGAGGTGCTGGGCCTGGCCTGGCGCGACGGCTGGCTGTATGTCACCCAGCGGTGCGAGCTGTCGCGGCTGAAAGACACCGATGGCGATGGTCGCGCCGACCTGTTTGAAACCGTCAGCGACGGGTGGGAAATCGGAGGCGATTACCACGAGTACGCCTTCGGCTCGAAGTTCGACAAAGACGGCAATCTCTGGGTTGTGCTCTGCCTGACCGGTTCGTTCAGCAGCGAAAACAAATACCGCGGCTGGTGCTTGCGCATCAACAGCGAGGGCAAGCTCGTGCCGACGTGCAGCGGCATCCGCTCGCCCGGCGGAATTGGCATGAACGCCCTGGGCGAAATGTTTTACACCGACAATCAAGGCCCGTGGAACGGCGCCTGCAGTCTGAAGCATTTGGTTCCCGGCTCTTTTCAAGGCCACCCCGGAGGTAATCGCTGGTACGCCGAAGCGACAAACATGGGGCCGCGTCCGACGGACCCGCAAAGCGGCAGCCGCATGGTCGTCGAAGCCAAAAAGATTCCTGAACTGATCCCTCCGGCGGTTTATTTTCCGTACCCCAAGATGGGCAATTCTGCCAGCGGCATCGCGTGTGACACGACCGCGGGCAAGTTCGGGCCGTTTGAAAACCAGTTGTTCGTAGGCGATCAGTCGGCCAGCACGGTGATGCGCGTCGTCCTTGAAAAAGTCGGCGGGCGGTATCAGGGCGCGTGCTTTCCGTTCCGACAAGGCTTCGATTCGGGCAACCTGGCCCTGCTCATGACGCCCGACGGCTCAATGTTCGTCGGCGGCACCAACCGCGGCTGGGGTTCGCGGGGCAGCAAACCGTTCGCCCTGCAACGCATGGTATGGACCGGCAAGGTCCCCTTCGAAGTCCATGAAATGCACGCCCGGCCCGACGGCTTTGAATTGTCCTTTCTCGAAAACGTAGATTCCGCCACAGCGCTGGACCCCAAATCCTACAAATTGAGCACCTACACCTACATTTACCAGGCGAGCTATGGCAGCCCCGAAGTCGACGCCACGACGCCCACGATTGACCGCGTCGCGATTTCGGACGACGGCCGCAGAGTGCGGCTGTTTGTGACCGGATTGCAGGAAGGGCACGTGCACGAACTGCACATCGAGGGCCTGCGCTCGGCCCAGGGGGCGCCACTGTTGCACAACGCGGCATACTACACCCTGAACACCATTCCCACCGCCGAAACCGCCGCGAAGTAGGCTGGCCGACGGCTGGAATGCGCTCAACCGCCGCCCCACGGCTCGACCATCGGGCGAAACGCCGCGGCTTGCGCGTCGTCCGTCGACCAGATGCGGTCGAATTATCGAACAGGTGCGCGGGTTGGCTGTACGGCGAAAGTCGCGGCGGTTGTTGCCGTGCTCACACGTGGAGTGGCCAGGTTTTGTTGCGCCGGGGGCCAGCGCGGCAGGCGGGGCGGTCTCGACATTGATGTTCCCACCTGACGATGACGTTCCGGGATTTGGCCACGGATGGCCCCGAACGAACACGGAAGCAAATGGAACAGGTGGCAACACACGATGTCCGCATTCTGCGGGGCACGGAAATGTCTGACACGTGCGACAAAAGTCGACGCGTGGGTTTTCGCGGCGCGGGTCGGTTGCAGGCTCGACGGTCCAAAGTCGAACTCAGGCCGCCAAAATTGTCGGGGCGTGCCTGGCGGGGCTGCCTGAATCGCAAAGAAGCTGCCCAAACTGCCCAGTCGCGCCGGATTTGGCGAGTTTTTCGAGTATTGAACGCACCGACGCCGCGCGCAGCAG
>JAJXXL010000502.1 GCA_021781115.1 Planctomycetota bacterium | reverse complement strand
AGCTCGAACGCGGCCAGGGCAACTTGCAGCCGGGCCGGGTCGTTTGCCGCGCCGTCGACGAACGGGGCGGCCTTCAATACGGCGGCAAACACCAGACCGCCCCCCAGGCAGCAGCGGAGCAACGGAAATCGCCACGAGCCTGCACGCCCGGCCCGGCGCCGTTCGCCGCAACGGCCGCGGCGACTGATTCGACGGCGGGCTGTGCCTGCCGCGGCAGACTCGAGTCCAGAGAGACACTGTCGACAGCCGGAGGCTCGGTCGGATACATGGCGACGCCAAACAAACCGGATTGTTGAAGTTCGACAAACGGGCAGCTCAGATCAACTGTCTTAAGACTTCAAACGGGTGTTTTTCCCAACCATGTTCGCAGGCGAACGCGCCGGTGGCGTTGAAGCCGATCGACAGCGCGCCCACGGCCAACAGGGCCCAGCGCACACGAAAGTTTTGACAATTCGGCAATGGACGGTTGTCGCGCGCAATGTCGATTTCGCCGCAACGCCTGCCAGGAGCAGCGCTCCGAGACAAGCCACAACGAGCAGTCTGACAGCAGCCGAACGCATTTGCAGCATGACGGCGATCCTTTCGAAACGAGAATGAATTGGCAGTCAATTGCGCCCGTTGACCGTCGCGCCCTCGGGCGGGATGACGCGAAGGCGCAACGGCAGGTGAATATGCGCGGCAGTTTCCATGAGCGCCACGTCGACGTCAACATTCAGATCCAGCGGCGTTTTAAGGTTCATCGGCAGCCCCTTCAGCGTGAGATGCCCGAGGTTGCCTTCGGCGGCGGGGTCAAATAGGCATTCGAGCCAATCGGGCGCGCCCGTGATCGCCGCAATTCGAACGCGACGCTGACGCACCCCCGCCACCTGAATTCGACGCTCGGCGGCAGGGCGCGACGCAGTCATGTCATACGTGACGAGCTTTGGGTACAATGCCACCGGTTCGACGCGGCGCGCGGTCCAGGGGATCTCAACCCGCTCGTAACCGGCGCGATCGGTTCGCATCGCCAGCCGCCCCTTCAGTTCGCCCGCCGCCCCCGCTTGCGGGGTGAGCGTGACCTCCAGCTTGCGAATCGGGCGGTCGCTTTCGCTGACCCCGCCTCGTGTCGGACGGCCGACGGCGGGCTCGGTCGCGAACCGGTCGGAAACGGCCGTCGTGATTCCGGGTTCATCCGACTCGACTGCCTGAATTGAAAAATCGCTTTCCGGCCCGGTATAACGTACATAACAGATGCGGGTGCACGACTCCCCCGCCGCGACCTCGCCAAAGTCCAAAAATGCGGGCTGCGCCTTGACGCCCGTGGCGACCAGCCCGGCTGCTTGCAGCTTGAACGACTTCAAGTTCGGGTCGTTCGTTTCCACCGCCGCAAAATGCGTAAATACGCCCCCGTCGTAATTTGATCGGTAGCTGAGTTCAATTCTCCCTTCGCCGCCCGGCGCGATCGGCCCCTCGGGGGCAACGCTGTCGACGCATTTACACGACGTGTGCACGCCGAGAACCCACAAATCGGCGTTGCCGACATTGCGAAACCGGTAGGTGAACTTCACCGGCTGGCCCGTATAGGGGACCGTGCCCTTGTCAATGAAGAACGCATCGAACGCTGCAATGGGCGCAGGCCGGGCGGGAACGCCGTCCGATGGCGCGGCCGTCGGACGCGGCGTGCGGGAAACGTGCAACGCGTAACCGCTCCAGCCTTCGTTGAAGCGCTTCCACGGAATGCTTGTCCGGCGGCCCCAGCAGTCGAACAGGTGCACATGCACCGTATCCGAGCCCGACACGACGACGAAATGCTCGGGCCGCGTCAGGTGCGCGACACAAGGAAACGGTCCCGCAGCCAGGGCCGCCCCATCTTCCTGCCGCCCTTCCGAATTCAGACCGGCCCACGTCAGCGTTTCCGACACCTGCTGCAGGCTGTGCCCCTCTTGCGCGTAGGGCAATTGCTTCATGATGGCGTCGAGGCTGACTGGCGCCCCCAGCAATTCGCAACAGCGCAAAACCGCCAGTTGGCCGCACTGGGGCGATTTTCTTACGCCCGGCGCAGGCGCGCGCGTTCGCTGTTGCGCCGACCAGGTTCCCAGCGATGCGACAACCAAGCCGCAAATCAGCAGTCCCCACGCAATTGCCCGGCGGGTACTCATGACGGGCCTCCCTTTTTTCGAGAATCGCTCGAACGAAACAGCACAACCGCCAGTCCGATCAGCACCGCCGCTGTGCCGCCCAGGAGGTACACCACCGGGCGCGATGCCTGCGGCGCTTCAGTCGAGGCTGCCGGGCGCGCTGCCGGCGGGGCGATCGCCGTTCCACCGCGTGTGATCGTGTGCGCCGTCTTGTCGGCGCGTGGCGTTGTCGCCGTATCCGACGACCGTTGGTCGCCGACAGGTCGTTGGCCTTGCCCCGGCCGATCTCCGGTTTCCGGCGTGGTTTCGGCGGGCGTGGTCGCCGATGATGTCGCACCCCGCCGCGGTGCATCGGACTCTTGGTACGACCATACGTCGTTGGTTCGAAAGTCTTGAACCCGGTCACCGTCTT
Organism: Planctomycetota bacterium; assembly: GCA_021781115.1. Lineage (GTDB taxonomy): Bacteria > Planctomycetota > Planctomycetia > Planctomycetales > Planctomycetaceae > JAJXXL01. Next base: position 7,733 of record JAJXXL010000502.1, on the reverse strand, counting down.
TCACGCCCAGAGCCGCAAACTCGAAAGTTCCCGCGGGAATCGGCTCGTTCAGGACATGGTCAAAGAACCGGATTTCCCGTTTGTACACGTCGCCTGGACTCCGCCGGTATTCGTACACCATCTCCTCGGGAACCCAGATTCCGGCAACTTCGATGTTCCGCCGGGTCGAGTAACAAACCTCCGCCTGATATGTGCTTTCATATCGGGAAAGCTCGGCCCCCCTGGGCATATTGATCACCCGTCGATCGTGACCCGTCGGGTCGTTTCCCTCCATTACGACCAGATTTTCTTCCCGGTGCGCAATCCAGTCACCCGTCATTTTTGGATTTTCAGCGTTGTCGGCGTACCACCGCAACGAGGCGGCGAGATCGGCCGAGTGCCCGAAATAATAAAACGGGTCGAACGTGCCCTCCGTCAAAATCGAAACGTCAAAGGCGTCCGGCTCCTTGATAGCGAGAGAATTGCGGCGCACCGCTTCGCGCGGCGGGCGACCTTTGACCGGTGATTTTGCGAGACGCGCCTCGCGCTTGGCGCGCGCGGCTGCAGCTTGCGCCGCATCGGGCGGGGCGACAACCGTGAACAGATAATAGGCACCATCTTTCAGCAGACCGTTGTTGACCACCAGTTGCCGTGCGAGGGGCACTTCGGTTTTGGCGCCCTGCTGAATGAACGCATCGGCGACCAGCCGCACTCCGTACCGCTTGGCCTGAGATTCGCGGTCAAAATAGAATTCCATCTGAAACCGTTTGATGGTTTGCGTCTCGCCCGCCATGCCAATCGTACACGTATCGATCATTTCGGCGTGGCATTGCCAGGTGCGAATGCTGTCCCTGTTCGCTTCGTGCAGGTCAGCCGCTTCCCGCAGTGCCGCCAGATCGCCAGTCAGGCCCCCGGCGACCAGGGTCGATGACTGCAGCTCCAGACTGATCGCGGCGACCAGGATCAGCCGCAACCCCGTCCAACGATGGACGGCTGCCCCCGTGGGGGCCAAATCCAGAGAACGCCGCGGTGTTTGATATTGAATGGTCATTCGATAAACACGCCTCGCTATGCCGCGATGAGTGCTGCTGGCTCGCTTTCGCGCGACGCCTGGCAGTTGCCACCTGTCGCCGCGTTACAAGTGACCGTTATTGTGGACAATCGAGGCAGATCTCCGAGATTTGCTGAATCATGGAGCCGCTGACCTGAGGCTTGCAAACCCGGCACTGCCCTGCCCCCGTCACGCATTTCGGCATCTGCGCCGTGCCACCGCAAGTCATACCCTTTTGAAAATCGGCTTGCATGCAAAAGGCGACTTGGCCGCAATCGACTGCCTCAGCGCCGGGGTACAGATTTTGCTGTCCTGCGCCCGCGTTCGCTGCAAACAGGGTGTTCTGGGTGTATACATAGTCCGCATTCTGAGCGCAACTTCCCACATTGTAACAGGCGGTGCATCCGTCGGGCACCTGGCAGGATTGAACGCCATCTGGCTCGACCGAGCAGACGGAATCGAAGTCGCAGCAGCGGCCCATGATGTTCGCCAACTCCTTCGTGGCCAGCACGCGCCATTCAGGGCGATCGTCGTTCGACGTTGCAGGTGCCCCGATCATTGACAGCAGAACCAGGGCTGTGACCACAAGACGCACCCAGGTCGAAATCCATCGCGGTGACATTCGAAACCTCCCTTCGTCACGATTCGAAAACCGAACGATAAAACCGAACTCACAATCCTCGCCAATTCAACGCCCGTCGGCCGGTCGCAGTCATCCGCCGCCGTCCGCATCCCATCGCCAGTACGCCGCCGATGCCGAGCCCGCCGGGGGATCGACCACCGCCCGCAAAACCACGCCATCACGCGTCAGCATCACGGTTGGCGTGGGCATAAACCAGTCGGTTCCCGGCCGAAATCGCAGCCAGAGTCGTGCGAGGTCGCCTCCATAGTCTGGGCGGCTTGCCGCACGAATCGCGAATGGAGGAACTTCAACGAACGCCATACGGGGCGCTGCCGCCGCGCGCGTCGCTGCAAACGCCTGGTACTCGGGCAACAGCGCCTTGCACTTGTCGCAATCGCCGTGATAAAAAAAGACAAGCCAAACGCCGCGCCTGAGCGACGTCGACGCGCCCATCACGTCCGGTTCCTCGAGCGCGTCGAAATGCGTGAATTGCTTTCCGGCCCACTCCCCAGGCTTCAAGATGACCATGCCGCCCGCTGGGTCGGCCGGGCTGGCAGGCGCCGACGTCAATGGCGACGCCGACAACTCCTTGATGGTATCTCCGCGGCGATTCACAATGAGCCCCAAGGCAATCGGTACGGAAATGCCTGCCGCGAACCGCAGCCGACCGGCCGCATTGCGCCAGCCGCTCGGTTGTCGCACGATCGCGCAGGCAGCGGGCGGGTGCAACAGCAAAGCTCCCACGGCGGCGAGGTCGAACGCCAGCGTGTACCACGGCGGCGCCGCGACCGGGCCCAGGCAGCCGCACGACTCCTGCGCCGTCGCGACCTTGTACGCCGAAACGCCACCGAACAGGCTGAACAGGCCGATCGCGGCAGGCCACAGAACGCGGGGCGCCCAACCGGCGAGCAGCCATGCCCCAAACGCAAACTCGAACACGGCCAGGGCCGCTTGCCGCAGGGCCGCGTCGGCTGCCACGCCATCGACGACAAATGGCGTCGCCTTCAAGACCGCCGCAAACACCAGAACGCCCCCCAGGCCGCCGCGGAGCAACCCGAATCGCCACGGAGCAACCTCCATGGCCGGCGCGGCCCTGTCGGCCGCAACGGCCGCGGCGACTGATTCGACGGCGGGCTGTGCCTGCCGCGGCAGACTCGAGTCCAGAGAGACACTGTCGACAGCCGGAGGCTCGGTCGGATACATGGCGACGCCAAACAAACCGGATTGTTGAAGTTCGACAAACGGGCAGCTCAGATCCATTGTCGTAACAGTTCCAGCGGGTGTTTTTCCCAGCCATGTTCGCAGGCGAACGCGCCGGTGGCGTTGAAGCCGATCGACAGCGCGCCCACGGCCAACAGGGCCCAGCGCACACGAAAGTTTTGCCAGTTCGGCAATGCCGGCCACGTCGCCAACGGGACGCAAAGCAAGGGGATGACCGGCGCAATCAACCGCGGGCCGTAGCAGGCGCCGCCCCCCCATTCGGCGCTGAATGCGATCAGGCCAACGTACAGCAGCGCGCCAGCCAGCAACAACAGCCCCTCGCGTTGGTGGTCGCGCAGGAATGCGGGCCACGCCAAGAGTGCCACTAGCGAGATCGGGGCAAACGGCAGCAACCCGTGCCTGACCGAAAACAAGAGCCCCATCAGGCCCGACAGGAAAAAGCCCGGTTCCCAGGCGAGCGACGGCGTGAACCACAGCCCGTGCTGCCGATGATTGATCGTAGCGAGCACGCACACGGCCAGCAAAATCGGGCCGCCCAGCCGCACCAGGCTGCCCCGGTCCTTTGCCAGCACGCGATCAATGAACAGCGGCAACGCCACCAGCACGAAGACCGGCTTGATCAACAGGCCGAGCGCGAGCAACACGCCCGCCCGCAAGAACGCCCACTCGCGCAAGGCCAGCGCGTACGCGCCGACGGCGCAGCACATCAGGAACGATTCAGGAAACAGCGTGCGACCATAGGCCCAGACGGGTGTTCCCAGAAATACGGCGGCCGTCGCCAGAGCCACATGCCCGCGATCTGGTGAGTACCCGCCAATCATCAATCGGAAGAAAAGCATTCCTGCCACGGTGCACAGGGCCGAGCAGACGAGCGCCAGCGGTTCTACGGCCGCAGTCCCCCGGAACGGAAACAAGACCGGCGCCAGCACGAGCGCCAATCCCGCGGGGTGCCGCGAATACTCATGTTCGCCCGGTGGCGGAACGGCCGTTTGGGCCCGCAGTGTGGGCACGCGCTGGCCCGAGGCGTCGGTGTGCCACACGTGGTAATCGGTTTCAAACACCTGCCACCAATGGAACCGCCGATGGTGCCAGTACCAGTCGACATGGTGGTCGAGCGCCCAGCCGACAAACTTTTCGCCGGCGTCGCGGCCCCCGTGGTGCACGCGATCGTAATTGTTCGCGACGTCAAGATCGCCGTCTGCCACCACGCTGTTCACCAGCACCAGGTGGTGCGGTTCGTCGCCCGAATGAATTCGCGGCCAGCCGATCGAAAGCGCCGCCGGCGCCCCGGCGATCGGCCCCGAGACGGCCAGGGGGGCCAGCAACAACAACGCGACGCCCCAGAACACGCAGGCCGACGAAACACTCGTGGCGCCGGCAGAGACCGCGCCCGCCGACATCGTCGACGCGACTGGCAGAATTTGCGGCCCGGCCGGGAATGTGCTCGGCACAGCGGAACGACTTTCAGCAGGCGGCTTGACAGACCGCGGTTCAGTCGCTTTCGAAGGCGGGCTGGCTGGATTGCTGACGCCGACAGGCTGGATTTCGTCAGCCAGAGACGCCCCGCAGTTTCGGCAGCGGAGCATGTTTTTGGGCATTTGCTCGCCGCACTGCAGGCATGGACCGCCGACCCACAAAGACATCAGACGCCTCGTTCCACAATTCAGAATTGCGGATTGCCCCTCAACAACACGTATATGGCTTCACATTCGATGCGTCAAGTAATAAACCTGGAAAAGCCGGTGCTCGGTAGTGAGCGCGTCGCTGGGGCCGCGCTGCCAGTGCACGATAGTGCTTTGACTTGCTGCCCCGGCATGTGGCGTGCCCGGTGGGCATCGGCGAACCGGTCTTCATCGTCCATAGCCGAGCCACGCGGAAAGGAACGACAGCGGGTGGCGGCTCCAGGCCCAGCCGCATGCGAATGCGCCCAGCCCATTAAAAACCACTGACCCGGCGACCAGAGTCCAGGCGAAAACCTTCCCGTCCGCATGCTGCATCCAGAACAGATTGGGCGTTTCGCACAGCGCTACGAAGAGCAGCGGAATGACGGGGACAATCATCCGCGGCCCAAAGCAATGTCCCCCATGCCAGTCGATCCACAAACTCATGCAGGAGCAATACAGCACCACGCCGGCCGCAATCACCAGGCCATCGCGGCGATGCTTGGCAAGGAATCGGCGAAATGTCATGATGGCGAGAAGCGCGGAAGGCGAAAACGGCAGCAGTCCGTGTTCTGGCGAGAAAACCAGCCCCATTGCGCCGCGAAGGACGTTTCCTGATCTCCACGCGATTGATGATGACAAAACCGAGCCATGCATGAACTGGTTCAGCGCGAGAATCGCCAATGCGGCCGAGACGATCGGTAACGTCAGAATGATCGCACCCCGGTAATCGCGCCGCGCCCAACAGACGCCCCAGAGCGGAATGGCCAACAGGGCAAATGGCGGCTTCATCAGTAACCCCATGCCGATCAACACCCCGGCCCACGCGAACGCGCGAAAGCGCAGCGTGCAGGCATATGCCCCCAGGCAGAGGGTAGCGAGGTACGGTTCGACGAACAACGTGCGCGCGTAATGCCAGAGCGGGGTTCCGAGAAAGGCGATTGCCGTTACCGTCAATCGTTGCTGCCAGCTTATCGTGAAGGGCGCAATCAGGGCCTCAAAGAAGACCGCGCCCAGAATCACGGTCACGGTCGTGCCGATGAGTGCGACCGATTCGACGCCTGGCGTTCCTCTGCAGGGGAACGCAAACGGCGCCAGGAGCATGGCCAGGCCGGGCGGGTGTTGCGAGTATTCGTGGGGCGGCAGGAAAGATGGCGCCGAACGAGTCTTGGGCGTAGGAACCGGGTGCCCATTGTCATCGCGCTTCCATCGATCCGGATTCTGTTCGAAAAACTCCCACCAGTAGAAGAGGCGGCCGCCGATCCACCAACTGACGTGATGGTCGATCGGTTGGCCTGCAAAAGATCGCCCCGCCCCGAGACCGCCTCGGTGAACCGCGGTATAGTCGTTCGCCAGATCCAGGTCGCCATCTTGAATCAGGCTGGTCAGCATCAGCAAGTAATGGGGCTCGTCGCCCGAATGAATTCGCGGCCAGCAGACAATGAGCGGAGCGGCAAAACCCGGCAGGGGGCCAGAGACGAACAGCGGACACGCCAGGAGAAAATATAAAAGCCCGCGCCAAAACCGTGGGCCCCGTACGATCGCGTGCATCAATGAAGCAGACATGGCCTCACTTTGCCAAGCGGTTCGCCGTTCTGCAATTGATAACGCCAAACATCGTGGCTCAAAACCAGAGGCGGCTCAAAACCAGACAACCATAGACTGTAGTTCCTTCATATGGCCCCCGCTGCGGTGACGCGCCCGAAACTGGCTCTGTTTTCCCGCCCGGTTCCAGCCGCGATCGTGAGCGAGCGGTACGACGTGCCACGGAGTCGCCAGAAAGCACTCCCTGACGGTCGCGGCTCGGCGATGAGCTGCGTTTTTCAACACGATGCCAAACCGACGACCCCCAACCCAACGGCCCAGCGTCAGCCGTTGCGCAACCCGTTACAGCACAGTCAGTTCATCCTGACGATGCCCACGAAGCACACGGGCCGGCGGCGTCAGGTGCGGCCAGGAATTAGGGGTGTCTTCTTTAGGACACCTGCGAATGTGCGGCAGGTCACTTCTGGCAATGCGGGCAGTAAAACGTTGCCCGCTGGGCCTGCACAATGCGGCAGATTTTCGCCCGGGCGCAGGTCGGACAGAGCTCGCCCGCCCGTTGATACACGCGGTGGCAGTTCTGATAGTCGCCCGCCTGGTTCAGGGCGTTGCGATAGGTGCCGTCGCCCAGTGTCGAACCTTCGTGGCGAATCGCTTCGGCAAGCACCGAGCGGTTGGCCGCGGCCAGGCGGTCAATTTCGCGGCGGGTCAGCGTATTGGCCGGTCGTGCCGGGTCGACTTGCGCCAGGTGCAGGATTTCGCTGGCGTACAGGTTGCCGATTCCCGCGGCCAGCCGCTGGTCGAGCAGCGCCACCTTGATCGCCCGCGAAGTGGCCTGACAACGGCTGCGCCAGTCGTGCGCGGTCATGACCAGCGCATCGGGGCCGAGTTTGTCGGGCCCCAGGCGCTGGATCAATTCTTCGGCGCGGTACAAGCGCACGGTGCCCAGACCGCGGCGGTCCCAAAACCAGAGCGAGTTGATTTCCCGGTCAGGCGCGAATTGCCATTCGACCCGCAAATGCCCGGCGTCGGGCGGGTCGCCCAGCAGCATCAGCCCGGTCATGCGCGGTTCAATGACAAATGCGTCGCCGCTGTCGAGCTCGAGCAAAATCCGTTTAGCGCGGCGCGTGACGGCCAAGACGGTGCGACCCACCACCCGGCGAACGACCGTGGGCAGCGCCGGTTCGAACAAAATGGGCCGGCAGGGGCAGCGGCATTTTCGCACGCCGATCAGCTCACGGCCCGCGACGAAGGGGCGAATTCCACGAACCATTGTCTCAACTTCCGGCAATTCCGGCATTCGGCAGCTCCACGTTGTCAGGATTGGCAGCGAAGGCTATGATGCCGCCGGCAGTGCACGGAGGCAACTCTCCTGGAATTCGCATGGTGCGAACGTGTGCTGCGTGCCGCGTTTCAGGGCGTTCGCTGGCTTATGGATTTTCAACAGTTGCGCGTCGGTTCAGGGCATGACACCCACCGCCTGGCGCCCGGCCGCGCGCTTGTTCTGGGGGGCGTGCCAATCGCCCACGACCGCGGGCTGCTCGGCCATAGCGACGCCGACGTGCTGCTGCACGCCATTACCGACGCCCTGCTGGGGGCCGCGGGTTTAGGAGATATCGGCGATGCCTTTCCTGACACAGACCCCGCCTACGCCGGT
>JAJXXL010000314.1 GCA_021781115.1 Planctomycetota bacterium | reverse complement strand
ATTCGAGGAGCGGCATCATCATGGCTGACGTTCGGGGAGTGTGGGGCATTGAAATTGGTCAGGCGGGGCTGAAGGCGGTGCGCCTAAGGTATGCCGAGGCGGCCAAGCAGGTCATTGCCATTGCCTTCGATTACGTTCCGCATGCGAAAATCCTCAGCCAGCCCGACGCGAACCCCGAAGAGCTGATCGCGCTGGCGCTTGACACGTTTCTGTCGCGAAATTCGACCGAAGGCGACGTGATTGCGATCAGCGTGCCCAAGCAAATGGCGCTCGCCCGGTTCATTCAGTTGCCGCCGGTCGAATCGAGCAAGGTGGTCGAAATCGTCAAATACGAGGCGCGACAGCAAATCCCGTTCGCGCTCGAGGACGTGGTTTGGGATTTTCAACCGCTGGGGGGCGGGGTCGAAGAAAGCGGTTACATGCTCGAGGCCGAGGTGGGGCTGTTTGCCATCAAGCGTGATGACGTGCAGCAGCAGTTAGCCCCCTATTTGCAGCGCAAGGTCGAAGTCGAGCTGGTGCAGATCGCGCCGCTGGCCCTGTACAACTACCTGTGCCACGACCAGATGGGGCACCAGCCCGGCGTCGACCCGGTCGAAGACGAAGAATACACGATTGTGCTTGACATGGGGGCCGACAACACGACGCTGCTGGTTTCGAACGGCAAGAAAATCTGGACGCGCAATGTGCCCTTGGGCGGCAACCACTTCACGCGGGCGCTGACCAAGGAAATGAAGCTGACGTTCGCCAAGGCCGAACATCTGAAATGCAACGCCACCAAAGCCCCCGACCCCAAAGCGATTTTTCAAGCGTTGCGGCCCGTGTTCAACGATTACGTCAATGAAATTCAGCGTTCGATCGGGTATTTCTCGAGCGTCAAACGCAATGCCAAGATCAAGAAAATCGTGGGCGTGGGCAACGGCTTCAAGCTGGCCGGTTTGCAAAAGTTTCTGCAGCAGAATTTGCAGCTCGACGTCGAGCGGGTCGAGGCGTACCCCGGCCTGGTTGGCGACACGGTGCTGAATGCCCCATTGTTTCAGGAAAACATTCTGAGCTTCGCTGTGCCGTACGGGCTGGCATTGCAGGGCCTGAAACTGACGAGGGTTTACACCTCGTTGCTGCCGCCCGAAATTACCACGGCCCGCATCATTCGCCGCAAAAAGCCCTGGGCCGTTGTGGCCGCCGCCGGCTTGCTGCTGGCCCTGGCGATGTCGAGTATCGGTTACGCCTACGTGCTGAGCACGGTCAGCACGCAGCGGTTCGGCGAGTCGGAATCGCAGGCAAAATCGGTAACCGACCGCCAGTCGCGCATGAAAACCGAGTACGATGGCGCCGTGGCCAAGAACAAGGAACTCAAAGCCCAGGGCGACCTGCTGTTGTCGAGCGAATCGGGGCGCACCGACTGGCTCGAACTGTACAAGGCCATCAACGAATGCCTGCCGCGCGACGTGGGCGATCAGCGCGACGAAGATGACCCCACGAAAAAACACCAGATCCGACTGTTCAGCATCACGTCCGAACGGTTGAACGACGTGGGAACCTGGTTTGCGAAACTCGACGCGCGCGACAAAACCTTTATGCGCAAAGAAGACCTCGACGCGCCGCCCAAGGGGCCGGGGTACGTGTTTACTCTCAAAGGCCAGCATTTTCACGCTGACCGCGACGACTTCAACCAGCAGGGCGTGTTGTACGTCGTCAACCGGTTTCTGAACAACCTGAAACAGTGGGACGTGCAGCAGCCCGATTCACCCGCCGCGGTTCCCGTGCGAAAGCTGGGCATTACACATGCCACGATTCCCTCGTCGAATTCCACGTCGAACGTCAAGTACGTCCCCCCGGGAAATCGGACCGTGAACCCAGGGGCGCCGGGAACCCCGCCGGGGGCCCCGCCGCCCGGTGTTGCCGGCGGCCCCGGTGCGGGCAGCCCGAGATCGCTCGCGGCGAGCAAGCGGAAAAAGCGGGCGAAGAAAGCCGAACTGGAGCCGGGCGACGAAGCTGGGCAGATGATCCCGCAGACAGACTTTGAAGTTCAGTTCGTCTGGATCGAAGTCCCTCCGGAGAAACGCCCGCTGATTGACCCCAATCCGCCCAAGATTGTGAACCCGCCGGGCGCGCCGGGCATGCCGGGCACGCCGCAAACCGCACCGGGGGCTCCCGTGCCACCGCAAGCCGCGCCCACGGCGCCGCCGTCGCTCGTGCAACCGCCCGCCGCCGCCCACGCGGCGCCGCCCGGCGCCCCCCCAGGGACTGCGCCCGGATTGCCGCCTGGTGTTCCCAGTGTTCCTGGTGGGCCGCCAGCGCATGCTGCGCCGCCGGTCAAGCCGGGCGGGTAATCCTGATCGTCGTCCGGCCAACGTCAGCGGGCGAAAAATGTCAGCGAATTCACACAGGAAGCACGAGGCGTAACTATGGAACAGTTAAAAAAAATCCAGCCCTATCAGTTTTGGATTCTGCTGGCGGTTGCGCTCCTGCTGCCGGTCATCGGCTGGTTCATGACCCGCGGTTCGATGAT
>JAJXXL010000394.1 GCA_021781115.1 Planctomycetota bacterium | reverse complement strand
GTCCATCGCCGCGATGGCCTTGCCCCCCGCCAGCAGGTACTGCCCGGCGCGGGGGCCGGCGCCCCAATCGACAAGCTCCTTGACGAACTTGGGGGCGGAAGCGTCGGCGGGCCGCGTGGCTCGCACCAGCCGCGTGACGTAGTTGATCGTCAGCGGCGCGACCTGGATCTGGTTGATCTGTTTCTGCAAGTACTGGATCGACCGCGCCGACAGCACTTTGCGAATTTCGGGCCGCTCAGACGAACTGGTCGCCGCGAGAATGTTTTCTTCTTCTTCAAACGTCGGGTAATCGACGCGAATGTTGAACATGAATCGGTCAAGCTGGGCCTCGGGCAAAGGGTAGGTACCTTCCTGCTCGATCGGGTTTTGGGTGGCGATCACGAAAAACGGGTCGGGCAACGGGTAGGTTGTCTGCCCGATCGTCACCTCCCGCTCCTGCATCGACTGCAACAGCGCAGCCTGCGTCTTGGGCGGCGTGCGGTTGATTTCGTCGGCCAGCAGAATATTCGTGAACACCGGCCCTTCGACAAACCGGAAGTTGCGCTGCCCGGCTTCATTTTCATCGAGCACGTTGGTGCCGGTGATGTCTGAGGGCATCAGGTCGGGCGTGAACTGGATCCGCTTGAACTGCACGTCGAGAATGCGCGCAATCGTGCTCACGAGCAACGTCTTGGCCAAACCGGGCACGCCCACGAGCAGGCAGTGCCCGCCCGTGAAAATCGCCCCCAGAATCTGTTCGATGACGGCATCTTGACCCACAATAACCTTGTGCAATTCTTCGGTCATCAGATCGCGATGCCGTTTGAATTTGTCGAGAAAATCGTCGAAATCGCGCTGTTCGGGAGGCAAGGTCGTACCATTTCGCATTCGGGATGTGCTGATGCAACTCACGCAACCACATTATCATCGGTCAATGATAGGGAGCTGCCACGCTCCATTCAAGCCGCGCGCGACCACGGGCGGCCCCAGGCCAGGCGGGCTGTGTATGGTCAGGCGCATGGGCTTTGCCCCGACACGAATGGCAATCGCGCATTTCCCTGAGGGGCGGCCACGAAGAGTACACGCCCTTGTCACGTAGGGCGTTCAAGGCTACGCTAGGACCGTCGGAACGGCGCCAAAATCGACGCGCGTTCCTCGCCGCTTCGGCGGCATGCGCGAAGCGTTTGCCCCACTCTGCGGCACCAATGGCCGCGCAATTTCAAAAGGCGAATCAGATGAAAACCATCGCGGTCGTGGCCTTGTGCGGGCTGTGGGCGGGCGTGGCTTTGGCCGAGGACGTGAAACTTGCCGCCGACAATGCCAAGATTGTCTGGACCGGCACCAAGCCGAACGGCAAGCATGTGGGCGGGTTCAAAAAGCTGGCGGGCAAGGCCGTGATTGCCGACGAGCCGACCGACCTGAAGCTCGACGTCGAAATTGACTGCGCCTCGTTATACTCAGACGACCCCAAGCTGACGGCACATTTGAAATCGCCCGATTTCTTTTCGGTCAAAGAGCACCCGAAAGCGAAATTCTCGATTACCGCTGTCGAAAAAGACGACTCGGGCTACCGTGTGACGGGCGATCTGACACTGCTGGGCAAAACGAAAGAAATCTCATTTCCCGCCGAGATTTCCGTCAAGGGAAAACTCACCCTGGCTGCCGACTTCAAAATCAATCGCAGTGACTATGGCATGACCTTCGGCCAGGGAATGGTCGATGACGAAGTTTCGATCAGCCTGCGCGTTGCCACCAAGGCCGCCAAAAAGAAATCCTAACCTGCCCGGGCGACCGGCGGTGTTGAACCGGGCGGTGGTATGCGCGGGCCGGCCGCGGGGTGATTTTAATCGTCGTTGCCGTTTCCAACATGCCCGCCCTGCCACCGTTCGAACTGCTCGTAGACGCGGCGCTGTACGCAGTGTTTGTTCCCGCGGTCGTCGCGGCGGCTGCGAGTTGGGCGGCTCTGCGGTTCATGAGGGGGGGGCGAACGACTGCGGCGGGCGCATGGGGCGTGGCAATCGGGTTTCTGGCGGGCAATTGTTTCCGCCACGCCGTCGAATTTCGCATCGCCTTTGATCGGCCATTTTCAATAGTCGAGTCATTTGTCGCGGCGTGGTACACGGTGACCGGGTTTGGTTTGCCCGCACACATCGTCTTGCCGCCGGCCCGCTTTTGGCTGCCTTGGGCGAGTGCCTTCGTCGCTGTCGCGGGCATGCTTGCGCAGTCACCCCGTCTGCCGGCGGTTGCCCGGCGATTGATTGCGATCGGGACAGTCGTGATTGCCGGCCGGCTCATTGTCACACCCGCAATGCGGGCAGAATTTCCCTGGTTGTGGGTGGCCATGGCGCTGGCGATTCTGGCAAACTGGCAGGTGCTGGAGGCCGTTTCGCGCGATCTGACGTCCGGTTCGCTGCCCGGTGGCCTGACCGCCCTGTTTCTGTTGGCCGCGGCTGTTTTAATTCAGGCCCATACGGCGCGGTTTACCGACGTTGCCACGATGCTGGCGGGCGCGTGGCTCGGTGTGGCCGTTGTCAGTTTTGTCGCCAACGGCATCCCGGGCGGTGCACAGGGCATTGCCGCGACGGCCCTGCCCGGCTTGATGCTGATTGCCCAGGATACGACGTTCAGCGCGGTACCCCTCGTGGCGTTTGTGCTCATCGGCTTGGCTCCCCTGGCGCTTACCCCCCTGCTGATGGTACCCGTTCAGCGCCGCTCTGGTGGGAAGTTCGCGACCGCGGCCTGGGCCCTGCTGCTCACCCCCGCCTGCGCCGCCCTGCTGCTGGCCGTTTCCGCTGAATAGTTCGACAGGGAATACTGCGCGCGATCAGGATTGGCACATCGGAAAATGTCCATTCCTCGCGGCCGCCCTGCCCGAACGGGGGGGTGAATGCCAGGGCCGGCGCACGCTCAGTCGTTGTGCGGGTGAGGATTTCGAGGAGGACGTTTTCGTTCCAGCCACAGCGGCGGCGGTTCCTGACCATGCTTTTCTGGTTTTTGTGCTGCCTGAACAGCGATGACGTGAACCGGTTCCGCCATGCGAAATTCTCGCGCTCGGGTGTCTGCCGGATGCGGGATTCGTCTGCCCGATACGTCATGTCCAGAATCCAGTGACACGAGTTCTCGATGCTCCCCTGACGGCAAATCGCCCGCGCAAAACGCTTCACGCCCATCGGCAGGCGAACGCCGCCTGAAACGCGGCCGGCGTCAACCGCGATAGCACGCGGCGAAACAGGTCCTGGCGCGGAGCCCCATGTGGCATGTCGAACCCCTTGCTCAGGAACTCGAATTTCAAACGGGCCCCTTCCGCAATCGCCATGGGACCGCCCGCTCCGGCCAGGACCGCCAGCACGGCGATCACCAGCACATTGTCCAGCGAATGCAACCGATGGACCGAATCCTGCAGATCCTCAAGACCGCGAAAGCGCTGCGTCATGTCCGGCACGCTGCCCCGAGCCGATTTGGCCGCCACATTCGCTGTCTGCATTTCTCATCCTCTGTGCCTTGTCAATTGCTCCCATCACGCACGGAGATATGTACCGAATGGTGGAAAAAATCGCTGATCACCCAGGTTGCGCAGCTACTGCAGAGTGCGCGATGGCCCTGTGCCGCCTGCCACAGCGGGGTGACCCGTTCCGGGGAAAACTTTGCGTTCGCGTTCCGAGACCCTGGGTGCGCTGGGCGACCTTGGGCTCGCGTCATGGTACCCCATTCGGGATATTTCCAATCCCGTCCGGCGTGCCGCGGGGCAGCCGGCAGCAAACAGCCGGTTGATAAACGCAATTTCTCATCGAGCCGCGACCGTCAGGGAGTGGTTTCCAGCGACGAATTGACAAGCGTTACCGCTGCTTTACGGTCGCGGCTCGTTTATCGGCGCGCTGCTCATCGGTGGCCGCGAATCGCTGCTGATGGCCCAGACAGCCAGCGAGCCAATTTGTCTCGCGCGCGGTATCATGGCGGGCTGGCCAATCAACAAGGCAACACGATCTCCCCAATCCCATCTGGCGTGCGATCGATGATGGCGTTTACATTCTTTGGATTGCTCATCCTGGCGGCAGTGCTCCTCGCATTGGGCATTGGTGCGTTCGGCCTGTTTGCGTTACTGCGGCGTTTTTCGATTCCCAGGCTGGGCCATGTGCAGCTCGACTGCCCGCACTGCGGCCAATCGACGCCCGCCCAAAAGGGGCGCTGCGGTCATTGCGGGCAGCCGCTGTCATGACGCCAGCGGCAGACGCCTGCCACCGGGCTTTACCCGCCGAGCTCGAGCTTCAGGTCGGCGACGAGTCGCGACAACTGCTGGAGTTCACCGCGCAGTGCGTCAAGTTCTGACCTCAGCTCACGTTGGGCCGATTCGAGCTGATCGAGCCGGTTGGCGCCGCCGGGCGCCGTGGATTCGCGCAGTTCTCCCGCGCTCTCAGGCGGCGGCGACTCGGGGCGGTCGTCGTCCGTCGAATCGGCCCGTGGGGCAAGCGTTCGCGCTTCGCGAGGTTCATAGAACGCATGATCGACTTCGGCCCCCCGCCGGTCGAGCGGCCCGTCGGCCTGGATGAATTTCAAATCGAGCAACCCGCTCAACTCGGCCCGCAGCAGTTCCTGCGTTTCCATGGGCGCCATGCGGCTGGCCCGGGCCCGCAGGTCGCCCACGGTCTGCCGGCCGCGCAATAAGAGTTCGCCCAGAATGGCAAGCTGCGGCTCCGTCAGCGTCAGCCGCCGCCGCATCCAGTGCCGGTACCGTTCGGTTCGCCCGGTTTCCGTGTGCACGACGGCCGCCAAGCCCAGATCGCGCAACTGGTTGACGGCATCGAGCACGTCGTCTTCCTCGTATTGCGTGAGCGGCGCCCGGTTGTTTTTCTGATTGCAACCGGCAGTCAGGGCCTTGAGGGTCAGGGGGTAGTATTCAGGAGTCGTGAACCCCTTTTCGATCAACACCCCCAACACGCGCCGCTGAGGTTTCGTCAGCGATGTGAGCGGGGGGTACTGCTGTTCGGTCGAATCGTCAGACATGAAATACCTCAAGGGGGTCAGCCGCGGCGCAGGTTCGAACGAACAATGAACGCCTTCGCCAGCGAGCGGGTAACGTCAATTCGCGTCGGGCCGCGGCCCGAGTTTATAATTTCCACAGAATTTTGGACAGGATCGCCACGGGCAAGTCGGGTTGCACCAACGCGGCGGGCTGCTGCATGTTTCGCAAAATGTTTTCGGCCGCCAGGTAACCGCTACGCACTGCGCCCTCCATCGTGCTGGGCCAGCCGGTGCGCGTCCAGTCGCCGGCCAGTTGCAAACCGCGCAGGGGCGATTGTTGCGGCGGTCGCAAATTTTCGACGCCAGGCACCATCGACACGACGGCCTTATGCTCGGTGACCATTCGCGCATGTTGCAGCCGCGCCGCGCCCGCCGCGGGCCAAATCGCGGCCAGCTCGCCGACAACCTGTCGAATGACTTCCTCCTGCGGCCGGGCGATCACCTCGCGCGACGCGCTGATCACCACCTGGTAGTACCACCCGGTGCTGCCAGGGTTGGCGACGGGCGGTTGTTGAATCAGCGCCCGATTGAACATCCACTGGCTGAGTCGGCCGATGAAGGTTGCATGCCGCAACGGCGAAATCGGCCGGTCAAACCAGAGGTGCACGCTGGAGATCGGCGCGGTTTCGAGGCGGGTAATTCCCGCCAGGTCGGGGTGCGCGTGCAAACTGTCGGGCAGCAGCGACGGGGCCAGGTGGTGCGGCACGGCCAGAATGACATGATCGGCTGCGACAACTTCGCCGCCGCGGAGTTCGACCCCGTAAACTTTGCCCTCGGCCAGACACACCCGCTGCACGCCGCATTGCAACCGCGCGGCAACCCCCTGCCGCTGCAACCACGCCTGCAATTTGTCTCCATACAACCGGGCGAGGGGCACGGTGGGCAGCCAGACTTCCCAGGCGCTGCGTGCGGCGAGGAAACCGTCGGCAAAGACTTTGCGGGCGTGGCGGGTTTCAATGCGGTCGAGCGTTTCGCTGAGCGCACTGACGAGCACGATGCGCCAATACCGGTCGATCGCCGCGGGCGACTGGCCGTGCCGCTTGAGCCACTCCAGAAATGGCTCATCGCCGCCCGCGGCACCGGTTCGGGCCAAGCGGTCGAGGGCCCGGGCCAGGTTCCACTTGTCGTGCCACGAAAGGAAGCGCAAGCCCACGAATGCGGGCGCGAGGTGCAATGGCGCGGGCAGCGCCGCCGCCCGCAGCACCGATGTTTTGCCCTGTTCGTCGATAAACCACAGCCGGCGCTCGCGCTGAAAGTACGCGTCAAGGCCCACGCTCTGGCAGAAATGCCGAAAGTTCGTGCAACACCCCATGCTGACATGCTGGCAATTGTCGATCGTTTCGCCCGTGGTCTGATCGACGAACGAACTGGCCCGACCACCCCAACGGGGCCGCGCTTCGAGCAACGTCACTGCGCAACCCCGCGGGGCCAGCGCCGCCGCGGCCGCCAGCCCCGCCAAACCGCCCCCGACAATGACGACCCGGTTTTCCATGATCCAATTCAAGCCCCGGCGCTGCGGGCGGGTGCAACCGTCGCGGCGGAAATGCCCGAGTCCCTGGCCAGCGGCCGGTTTTGTTTAACCACGATTTTGGTGATGGGCCAACCACGGCCGCGCAACATGGAAAGCCCGCGGCGACTCGAAAGCGATCCCGCGGCTTTCCATTGGCCGGAAATTCGCACAGATTTGGCCAGGATGCACGCGGCGATCCGTGTTCGCTGTTCACCCGCTGCGGCCCGAGAGTATCATAACTGCTGCGTGTTCGACAGCGTGCCACTGCGAAGGCTGGCGGGGCCTGCACAGACCGTGTGCGCAGCCAGTTTGCCGCACACCGGCCCGACAGAGTTTCTTTCGCGAGTGCGTTGCCTGAGGAGTTTTCGCCGTGTCGTCGGGAATCGTCGCCAGACGGGAAAATTGGCGGGCCTGGGCTGCAGCGGTGGCACGGGCGGCGGGCGACTTCCTGTTCCCGCCGGTCTGCCCGCTGTGCGACCGCGAACTTCCCGCCGACGCCGGCCCGCGGCTGACCCGGTTTTGCATTGCGTGCCAAGACCGGCTGCTCAAAACGAGTGGCTTGGCGTGTCTTCGCTGCGGCGCGTCGATCGGCCCTCACCTCGACCCCGCCGTTCCTTGCGACCTGTGCCGCCATGAGCGGTTTGTGTTCGAGCGTGTCCTGCGCATCGGGGTGTATGACGACGCGTTGCGCAGCGCTTGCCTGCGTGCGAAAAACCCCGGTGGCGAGTCGACGGCTGCGGCCCTGGCCGGGTTGCTCTGGGATTGCGCCTTGACCGGGTTGCATGCCGACCCGCCCGACGTTGTTGTGCCGATTCCACGGTATTGGCTCGAACGCATCGTTCGCCACAGCGCCGCGGCTGAAACGATGGCCGCCTGCTGTGCGCGCCGGTTGCAGGCGCCACTGGCGAGCGCTATACTCACCAAGCGGCGTTATACCCGGTCACAAGCGCGGTCGACGCCCGCCGAACGCCGCGGAAATCTGAAGGGCGTGTTTGCCGTGGCTGACCCCCGGCAAGTCGCGGGGTTGTCGGTGCTCGTGGTCGACGACGTGATGACCACGGGCACGACCGCCAACGAAGCCGCGAAGACCCTGATCCGGTCGGGGGCCGCGCGCGTCATCGTGGCGGTCGCGGCCCGCGGAGTAGGGGCCCGCACTTTTTGAATTGACAGGCCGAGGCGTGCCCGGTCGGCGGCTGTGCGACATCGGCTGCGAGTGCGCCACCCGCAGCGCGCCGTCGCTCGTCTTCAGGAATCAGGAAACCCGCCAGTTCATGCACTTGCGCATTGCCACCCGTGCCAGCCAGCTCGCCTTATGGCAGGCCGGGCACGTCAGGTCGCTGTTGAACCGGGCCGCCCCCGAGGCGACGATTGAAATCGTGCCGATCTCGACAATTGGCGACCGCGATCAAACCGGGTCGCTGCGTTCGTTGGGCGGGTACGGCGCGTTCACCCGCGAAATCCAGAAGGCGGTGCTTGACCACCGCGCCGACATTGCCGTGCACAGCCTGAAAGACCTGCCGACCGCGGCCACCCCTGGCCTGCGGCTGGCCGCCGTGCCCGAGCGCGGCGACGCCGCCGACGCGCTCGTGTTTCCGGCGGCGTACGCGGGCGGCCTCGATCTGACCGCCCTGCCCCAGGGCGCCCATGTGGGAACGGGCAGTTTGCGCCGCCAGGCCCAGTTGCGGCGGCTGCGGCCCGACCTGAAATTGGGCGAAGTCCGCGGAAACGTCGAAACACGGCTGCGAAAACTCGATACCGGCGAGTACGACGCGCTCGTGCTCGCCGCGGCCGGCCTGACCCGGTTGGGTTTTGAGAACCGAATTTCCCGGCGGCTGGAACCGCCGCTGATGTACCCGGCCGTTGGCCAGGGCGCGCTGGGGCTGGAATGCCGGGGCGACGACGAACCGCTGCTGCAAATCCTGGCCGCGGTCAACGACCCGGCGACCCACGCCTCTGTTGTCGCCGAGCGCAGCCTGCTGTTCGCGCTCGAAGCAGGGTGCCACGCCCCGGTCGGCGCGGCGACATGCATTGCGGGCGACAGGTTGACTCTCGACGCGGTCGTATTGCCGCTCGACGGGCAGACGCGGCTGCAGGTGCGGTGCGCGGCCCCGCTCGACCAGGCTGAGGCACTTGGTCGCCAGGCCGCGGTCGAATTGCTGGCCCAGGGCGCCGCCGCCTTCATCAACCCGGCGTGACGGCCAACGGCGTTTGGCTCAGGGGGCCGGTTCGATTGGCCCGCCGCCCGCGCGCCGCGCAGGTTCGTCGGCCAGGGTCAGCAGCGTGTGCAACAATCGCAAATCGCGCGATTCGAGGGGTACGCGGTTGAGCACCCGGCGAAACCGGGCAATGTAGTTTTGCATCGTGCTTGCCGGGCGCGCGCCCGAACGGGCCAGCGCTGCGGCCAGGTGCGCGAAGAACTGCTCGCGCTCGGCGTGCGGCGCCACGCACCACGGGTAGGCGCCGGTTTCGCCGCCCGCCGTCGCCTGAAACAACGCATACGCATACACCATGACCGCCTGCGCCAGGTTCAGCGACGGCACGTTCGTGGCGGCGGGAATGGTCGACAGCACCGAGCACAGGGCGAGTTCGTCATTCGTCAACCCCGACGACTCGCGCCCGAAGACGAGGGCCACGTCGCCCTGTGCGGCATGTTCGAGCAACAGGCCGGCAGCCGCTTCAGGAGCGTAAAACGGAAAGCCCTGCCGCCGCGCCCGCTGCGTCGTGGCGATTGCAAAGCGGGTGTCGGCCAGCGCCGCCGGCAAACTGTCAAATTGGCGCACGCCGTCGAGCACGTCGCCCGCGTTATGCGCCATCCAGCGGGCTTCGTCGGCCTGGGGGTCGCACGCGGGCGCAACGAGATCCAGCCGCGACAACCCCATCGTTTTGAGAGCACGTGCGGCGGCGCCCACGTTGCCCGGAAATTCGGGGCCGACAAGCACAACCCGCACGCGATCCAGAGCCGGCATGGCACAGACCCTTCTCTGCGGCAATCAACCGGTTTCGAGCAACCGCCGCAAACGGATGTGCCGTTCGTAAAACCCGTCTTCCAGATGCTCGAGGATTTTCTTTTCGGTCACCAGCAGGCCGATCAGCCCGCCGGGCGGGTCGAAGGCAATGCGGTCGATGACAACGACCTGGCCGGCAGCGTCGGTTTCCATGAGATGATCGTGAACCCAGCGTTTGAACGGCCCGCGCACCTGCCGCTCGCTGAACCGCGCCGGGCGCTCGAATTCGATGACTTCGTGTTCGATGTTCATCACCTGGCCCCAATTCTGGACCTTGAACTGAAGCCGGCTGCCGAGCTCGATGACTTCGGGCGCCGCGATAAAATGCAAGCCCCACTCGGGGGGGCTGAACTGCACGAGGTTGGCCGGGCGAACCAGAAAATCAAAGGCCTTGTCGATCGCACAATTCAATGTCACCTGTGTTTCAAACAGCGCCATGCAAATCAACCTCAGCCGGCCGGCTTGGGCCGACAATCAATCAAGAGACCAGAAAACTCCCGCTTCCGATGGTAGCCGACGCGGGCCGAAGATGCGACCATTCGGGTTGCTGCCGCCGCGAAGCCACCGTTTGTCTCAGAAAGCCGCCGCTTGAAAATCGACCCCGACATTTTGCAGCGCTGCTGGTTTCTCGCCGGGCCGACCGCCTCGGGCAAGAGCGCCGTCGGGCTGGAGCTGGCCGAACGGATAGGTGCCGAAATCGTGTCGCTCGATTCGATGGCGCTGTATCGCGGCATGGACATTGGCACAGCGAAACCCGATGCCGCCGC
>JAJXXL010000181.1 GCA_021781115.1 Planctomycetota bacterium | reverse complement strand
GTCGGCGTTTACCTGACGCGGGTGTGTCGCGGGGCGTTGGGCAATTTCAAGTGCCAGCCGGTATGCCAAGGGCGTGAAACGGGCATCATTGGGGACGATGCGTCGGTTGTCGCTGAATGCGGGCCGATTACGGGCATTTTTCTGGCTTCCGCAAGCTTCATGCGACCGTCTCGTGTAGATCATGCCGGCGTTCGTAATTATGGATGTCTAAGTATAAACGCATTGCAAAACGCTGGCGCTGGGCCAAGCGGCACAGGTCGCGGTGGCCGGCGGCAAGCGGCGCGGCCTCCGCGTCAGCGTCAGGGGCATCGTCATGTGCAACAGACGGCAACCAAAGCACTTGCGCAGCGGCTGACGCAGCAGGCCCCCAATCGAAAACGCCTCGTGCGGCGGCCTCCGGTCACGCCGTCGGCCAACGGCAACGGGTCTCTGAACACCAACGCGCCTCAGGAAGAATTGCCGCAAGAATGCGTAAATGACTCAAAAGTCGAGTTGTCGACGGCAGCGGTTGCCGCCAGCCCGGCGACGGCGGCCCCGGCCAACACGGCGGCGAACCGCGACGATGCTGCCGCACCGAAAACTGCCGCGTCCACTCGCACGGCGGGCGGATCGGCGTCAGACGGATCGTCAGGCTCAACTAACTGTGGTAAAAGCTGTTGCGCTGCGGCTGACGCTGCAGCGCTGGTTGTTCTCACGTCAGTGGCGGCAACGTCAGCGTCAGCCAGGTTGCCGACTTGGAAACAGGCGAAACCGACAGATGAATGCGGCTGTCACGTCTCAAAGCCGGCGGTCTCGAATTCCTGGTTCGTCAATAAATAGGCGTGCCTTTGAGGTGATGATTTGGGGCGGCTTGATTTGGCGGCCATTGCTGGCGTAACCTGGATTGCACAAGCGTCAACTCTATCGAAAGCAACTCCTGCTGTGCGTTCATTCTAGGAAGAATCACGATGGTACGTGCGTTTTCAATTGCCCACGGCCCAATGTCTCGGCGAACGTTTTTGCGGGGCGCGGGCGTGGCCCTGTCGTTGCCGTTGCTCGACGCAATGCGGCTCCCCGTCGCTGCCGAGAACTCGCACGACATTCCACGGCGGATGGTGGCGATCGAAACGAACATGGGCATCCTGCCGCAGTTCTTTTTTCCCGAGCGTCCGGGCCATGATTATGAATTGACGCCCTACCTGAAGAAACTGGCCGCACACCGAAATCAATTCACTGTTTTTTCGGGCACGAGCCACCCCGGGGTGACGGGGGCTCACTCTGCGGAGAAATGCTTTCTTACGGGCACTCCACACCCCGAGCGCGGCGGTTTTCGCAACTGGATTTCGCTCGATCAATACGCCGCCGAACTGATTGGCAATCGCACGCGATACCCGTCTCTGGTGCTGGCGATGACGAGCGAAGGCAACATGACGCTCAGCTTCACTCGCAGCGGTGCACCGATTTCTGCCGAGCGCAGCCCGAAGAAACTTTTTCACCGGTTGTTCGTGCAGGGCAAGCCCGATGAAGTCGCCGCGAATCTTGAAGCGTTGCGGCAAGGACGCAGCCTGCTTGATTTCGTCGGCGAACAGTCGCGGCGGTTGAACCGTTCACTGTCGCGGGGCGACCAGCAGCGAATGGATCAGTATTTCACGGCGGTGCGCGATCTCGAACAGCGACTCGCCAGTTCCGAATCCTGGGAACACAAGCCGAAGCCAGTGGTTGCCGCCCAGCCTCCCGAAGACATCGACGATGGCCGCGAATTCGTCAGAAAAACGCGGCTGATGTTCGACGTCATCAAACTGGCGCTCGAAACCGATTCGACGCGGTTGGTCTCGCTGTTTATTGACACCACGGTCATACACAACATTACGCACCATGGAAATCGCCCCGAAGTGCTCGACGAGTTGCGGCGGCATGAAGAGGGCCAGTTTGACGCGCTCGGTGTTTTTTTGAGCTCGCTGGCCAGCACGCCCGAAGAAGACCAGTCATTGCTCGACCGCACCATGGTGCTTTACGGCACCTGCATGGGCAGCGCTAATTCGCATTCGAATCTGAATTTGCCGGTGCTGCTGGCAGGCGGCGGTTTCAAGCATGGCCAGCATTTGGCGTTCGACCCGCTAAACAACTACCCGTTGACGAACCTGTTCGTTTCCATGTTGCAGCGATTGGGTATCGAAGCCGGCGAGTTTTCGACTGGCAAGGGGACGTTCCGCGGCCTGGAAATGGCCTGACATGCCGCTGTTTCGAGTTCGCGCCGTCTGCGGCGATTTGCCTGATTTTGTGCGTTGCCTTTCCATGACTCATTTACCGCCGATCATTGCCTGCCTGTTGTTCGTCGCCGCGGGCGAGGCCCAAACCGACCCGCAGGTTTTTTTTGAAGCGCATTGTCTCGAATGCCACGATGCCCATGCTCGCAAAGGCGGCCTTGACCTGTCGGCGCTGGGTGTCGAATTCACGAAAGCCGAAAACTTTGGCCGGTGGGTCAAGGTTTACGACCGCCTCATGTCGGGCGAAATGCCACCGCCCAAACAGCCCCAACCTTCGCCCGCCGACCGCGCCGCGCTGACCACTTGGCTCAGAGGGTCGCTCGTTCAGGCCGAGCGGCAAAAGGTGGCGGGCGACGTGCGCACGGGCATACGGCGGCTGACCCGGGCCGAGTACGAAAACACGATCCGCGACCTGTTTGACATGCCGGGCATTGCCCTGGCTGGCGAGTTGCCCGCCGATGGCTCTGCGCATGGCTTCGACAAAAACAGCGACGCGCTCGATATTTCACATGTCAACCTCGCCAAGTATCTCGAAGCCGCCGAACACGTGCTGTCCGTGGCGGTGGCGATTCAGCCTCAGCCGCCCACTGTCAAGACGCAGCGGATCTCGCTCGCCAACCCGCACGGGTTCGTGGCGCATGTACTGCTGCATGGCGACGGCGTGCTGCTCAAAAACAAGCAGCCCGACCCTGATTTTCCCCCGGCAGCCGAGCAAATGCATATCGACCAGGGGGCGCACGAGCGGATCGGGGCGTTTCACAACGGAGCCAGTGTGGGACTGTTTCGCCACGAAGACGAATCCTTTCACCCCTACTTCAATGAATTCGTGGCAATTTACCCGGCGCGGTATCGCCTGCGCACTTCACTTTGGAGCTTTCAGTGGGACAAGGGCCGCGTGCTGCCCGCGCGCGGCATTGAGGCGGCGCGGCTGTCGATCGTGCAGCTCACCGGCGACGGCCGCGGCGGCGGCCACCCCAGCACCGTGCTGACGTATTTCGACGCCCCCTCGCTGCAGGAGCAGACGCATGAAATCGTGGCCTGGTTGAACGCCAGCGAGACGATAGGCTTCAATGCCGCGTCGCTCGTCGGTGGGCATACCCGCGGCAAGAGCCGGGCCATGGGCTTTACCGGCCCCGGCATCGCCTGCGATTGGCTCGAGGTCGAAGGCCCGCTGTACGACGCGTGGCCGCCCGCCAGCCATCGCCGCCTCTTCGCCGACCTGCCGCTTGTCGAATTCAAGAAGAGCGACCAACCCGGCGTCAGGCCGCCGCCGCGCGAGCCGTTTCGTCAACGGATTTTCATGGGTAAGAACACCGCCGACCCCGTCGCCGGCACTTGGACGGTCGCCAGCCGCGATCCCCAAGCCGATGCTGATCGGCTGCTCACGGCGTTTCTGCCGCGGGCTTTTCGCCGCCCCGTGCCCGCCGAAGTGAAACAGGCCTACGTCGAGAAAGTCGCCGAACGACTCCAGTCCGGCGACTGCTTTGAAGCCGCCATGCGCTGGGCGTATCGGGCGGCGTTATGTGCGCCCGAGTTTCTGTACCATGTCGAGGGTCAGCGCGACCCGGCGGCCGCCACTGCGACGCAGGCGCCGAGCCAGGCCGCTGCGGAAATCGATGACTACGCCCTCGCATCACGGCTGTCGTATTTCCTGTGGAATTCCCTGCCTGATGACCGACTGTTCGAACTCGCCGCTACGGGTACGCTCCACGCGCCCGACGTATTGCATGCCGAAGTCGAACGCCTGCTCGGCGATGCGCGGTCGCAACGGTTCATTGACGACTTCCTCGGCCAGTGGCTCAAGCTGCGGCAGATTGCCACAAACGACCCTGATCGCAAACTGTATCCTGAATTCCGCCCGTATTTGCAGGATTCGATGGTGGCGGAAACGCGGGCTTACTTTCGCGAACTGATTGAGCAAAACCTGAATGCCAGGTATCTCGTCCAATCGGATTTTGCCATGCTGAATGAAAAGATTGCCGTACATTATGGGATTCCGGGTGTAAACGGTTCCAAAATTCGCCGCGTGGCGCTGCCGCCCGATTCGCCGCGCGGACCGTTTTTGACTCAGGCGGCGATTTTGAAGATCACAGCGAACGGCACAACGACGTCGCCGGTGCCGCGCGGCGCCTTCGTAATGGATCGTCTGCTTGGCCAACCTCCCGACCCGCCGCCGGCGAACGTAGCCGCTGTCGAACCCGACGTGCGCGGGGCCACGACGATTCGCGAGCAGTTGGCCAAGCACCGCGACAACGCGATTTGCGCTGCGTGCCACGCCCGCATTGACCCGCCCGGTTTTGCCCTTGAATCGTTTGACGTTATCGGTGGGTTTCGGACGCGCTACCGGTCAATCGGCACGGGCGACCCGGCGCCCCGCGGCTCCATCGACCCTTTCATTTCCATCGACTTCAAGCTCGGGCCGGCTGTCGATCCGTCGGGCGTGCTGCCCGACAAAAAAACATTCAGCGACGTGCGTGAGCTGCAATCGCTGCTCGCCGCCGACTCGAGCCGCCTCTTGCAGAACCTTGCCGAACGATTGGCGATTTATGCGACCGGCCGCGAATTACTGTTTTCCGACCGCGAAGACATTGCGGCGATCGTCGCTGCGACCATGACGCGGGGCGGCGGGATCCGCACGCTGATTCACGAACTGACCCGCAGTCGCCTGTTTCAAACCCGATAACCGTTCGTGGAGCCGTATCGCGATGTGGCGTCAATACCTGCTCAGCCTGTTGCTCATTCCGGCAGGGGCCGCCTGGTGCCTTGCCGACGACGCCGCTCAACCCCAGCAGTTCCAGCATCAGATCACCGGGCTGTTCGCCCAGGAACGCGTTCAAGACTTGCGCGAGCTGTTCAAGACCCTGCCTCAGTTCAAGCTGGTTGACGTTGACTTTGAAACGGCTGAAGCGACGATCGCATACGACCCGGCGAAAGCCTTTCCGAACGCGAAAGCCAATCAGGTCGTCGAGCAGTTCGACAACCTGTTGCGGAATGCCTCAAAGCACACCTTCGGGGTGAAACCGCTGTGCACACTCGACTCAGCCCGGCTCAAGCTTGTTGAAATTCAGGTTATTGGGCTCGACTGCAAGGGGTGCTGCCTCGGCGCGTACGACGCAATCTACCGCCTCAAGGGGGTTGAATACGCGACGGCCAGTTTCAAGGTGGGCAAAGTCACCGCCCGCATCGACCCCGAAAAAATAGATCGCACCGAACTCGAAACTGCCCTGAAGCAGCGCGGTGTGCAATTGCAAGCGGCAGAATGACGGCAACCCCGCAGCGTCAATGCAAAATCTGGGCAGCACATTGTAAACGGGCGCCGGGTGCGATGGCTTCGAAACG
This sequence comes from Planctomycetota bacterium, assembly GCA_021781115.1. GTDB lineage: Bacteria > Planctomycetota > Planctomycetia > Planctomycetales > Planctomycetaceae > JAJXXL01. Next base: position 4,707 of record JAJXXL010000181.1, on the reverse strand, counting down.
ATCACTCGGTCGATTCATGTCGAAAGCTCGGCTGTCATAAGCCCGCCATTGCGGCGCCGAGGAAACGCCGAGCCTTTTGTTGGCAACTCGCCGCGTCGGTCTGACAGATCGATTGGCAGTTGCCCCGCATATTGAGCGGCCGTCGTGAAATTCGCCACCACCTCATGATGTGATTTTTCTCATCCGTATTCTGTCTTTTATTTTGGTGGGCCGATATTGCCCAATTCTTCAGATCAATCCATAATGCCGCAGAATCGGCGGCGGTAAAAAACCTGTGCTGCTTGAGCCCCGGTCGGTGTTTGGTGCGGCGTGGTTTTGCAAAGGGAGCTTTTACGATGCCTGTTTTCAACGACAATGCCGAGTCAATTGGTCGTACGCCGCTGGTTCGGATCAACCGGCTGACCAAGGGTTTAGCCGCCACCGTATTGGCCAAGATTGAAGGCCGCAACCCGGCGTACAGCGTCAAATGCCGCATCGGGGCCGCCATGATCTGGGATGCCGAAAAGACCGGCAAACTGCGGCCCGGGATGCAAGTCGTCGAGCCGACGAGCGGTAACACCGGAATTGCCTTGGCCTATGTGTGCGCGGCACGGGGCTACCCGCTGACGTTGACGATGCCCGAAACCATGTCGGTCGAACGTCGGCAAATGCTCAAGGCTTTTGGGGCCAACCTGATTCTTACACCCGGCGCCGAGGGAATGAAGGGCGCGATCTCCAAGGCCGAAGAAACCGCGGCAAATCCTGAATTCTTCATGCCACAGCAGTTCAAGAATCCTGCCAATCCGGCGATTCACTTCAAGACCACGGGCCCCGAAATCTGGGACGACACCGCCGGCAAGGTCGATTATTTCGTGTCTGGCGTCGGCACGGGTGGCACGATTACCGGTGTTTCGCAATTCATCAAGCGCGAAAAGAAGCATCCGCTGATTTCCGTGGCGGTCGAGCCGTCGGAAAGCGCCGTGCTGTCGGGCAACCCGCCAGGCCGCCACAAGATTCAGGGCTTGGGGGCCGGGTTCATTCCGGAAATCCTCGACCGCTCGATCATCGACGACATTGTGAAGGTCACCGACGATGAGTCATTTGAAATGGCGCGGCGGATTGCGCGCGAAGAAGGAATCATTTGCGGCATCAGTTGCGGCGCGGCAATGGCCGCGGCGCTCAAAGTCGCCGCGCGTCCCGAAGCCCGCGGCAAGACGATCGTGGTGATTCTTCCAGACTCCGGCGAACGGTACTTGTCAACGCCGCTCTTTTCATCCTAAGGCCGCATGACGCATCGTGCGGTATGCCGCGGGGCGTTTGCGCTCTGTGCAACCTGCCCGCGCTGTCGATTCAAGCCGTCGGCGAAATGCAGTCTCGCCTGAAATAATTCCGGTCGAGGGGGGAGCACGATGGGGCTGTTCGATTTTTTATTCGGCCGTTCCCGCTCCCTGGTCGAAATGGCCGAAGATCGCATTTGGCTGACGGATGCGTCAAAGTGGACCGGAATTAAGCACGATATCGAAGAACAGCTCGAGCAGAGAGTTTCGGGCCTGCTGCTGGTCGCCCATTTTCCAGACGTTCTGGCCGTACTGTCGCGCATCGCTGCTGAGCAAAAGTCGCGGGTTCCCATTGCCGCCTGCCTGGTCGGCAGCCTGTCGCGGTCGCTGGTTGCGAATTGGGCGCTCGGTGAACAGTCGCAGGTCGTCGTTATTGCCGGCGAGCGGCATCCCCTGCGCACGCTTGACATGCGGGCGGTTCAGTTCGCCAAGGAACTTCCTGGCCGCTGTCGGGTGGTGTGGCATATTTCGCTCGAAGATCCGCTCATGAAATCGTTTGCCGGCGATTGGCTCGCCGTAACGCTGAAAAAGCTGGGTTTGAACGAAAACGAATCCATTCAGAGCGGTATGATCAGTCGCCGGATCCGAACCGCCCAGTTGGCCCTTGAAAAGCGGTTGATAGGCGAGAGTGCTGCACGGAACGCGGCCGATTGGTTCGAAAAGAACGTCAGCGGCCAACCGATGGGGTAGCGGGCGGCGGCGCTTTGCCACACCCGCGCCGAAACTGCCAGTCGCTGTGGTCGACAGGCTGTGGTCAGGCATGATATTGTTAAGGTTTATGGCGCGTGCGGCCGTTGCTGGTCCTCACAGGAGTTCCGACGGCATCCACCGTCCGCACGTTTCTCACGCCTCTACAAACCGGAACGGTCATGAATCTGGATCCCGCGAACCTTCGCTTTGAAACTCGTTGTGTTCATGTCGGCGTCGACAAGGACGACACGTTCAATAGTTGTATTACGCCGATTTACCCGACGTCGACGTTCCGTTGGGACGGCATCGGCAAAACCCGCGGGTTCGACTACACCCGCAGCGGCAACCCCACCCGCACGGCTCTGGAACAAAACCTCGCTGCGCTCGAGGGCGGCATCGACTGCCGGGCGACCGCCACCGGCATGGCCGCGATTACCGCCGTGCTGCATCTGTTTCAGCCCGGCGATCAGATCATCGCGGGGCATGACATTTATGGAGGGACGTACCGGCTGTTCGCCGACGTGTTTTCAAAAATGGGGTTGCGGTTTTCATTCGTCAACATGCAGGATCCGGGCGCGGTCGCCGCGGCGCTTTGCCCGCAGACAAAATGCATCTGGATCGAAACCCCCAGCAACCCACTGTTGAACCTGGTCGACATTGTGGCGGTGGTTGCGCAGGCCCGCACGGCCGGCGTGCTGACGATTGCCGACAACACGTTTATGTCGCCCTATTGCCAGCGCCCGTTTGAACTGGGCGTCGATGTCATCGTGCACTCGACGACGAAATACCTCAACGGGCATTCCGATGTCGTGGGCGGCGCCGTCATCACCCGCACGCCAGAGTACGCCGAACGGGTGGGTTACATTGTCAACGCCCTGGGCCTGGCCTGTTCGCCCTTCGACGCATGGCTCGTGCTGCGCGGCGTCAAGACGCTTGGCCCGCGCATGGAAGCGCATCAGCGGGGGGCGATGGCCCTGGCCCGCATGTTGCACGAACACCCCCAGGTGCAAAGAGTGTACTACCCCGGCTTGCCTGACCATCCGCAGCACGCCCTGGCCCGGCGGCAAATGAGCGGCTTCGGCGGGATGCTCAGCTTCGACGTCCGTGGGGGGCGCGCCGCGGCCGAGCGTGTCATGACACGCGCGCAACTGTTCTCCATGGCCGAGTCGCTGGGCGGGGTCGAATCGTTGATGGAACACCCCGACACCATGAGCCACGCCTCCATGACCGAATCGGCCCGGCGCGCCGCGGGAATTTCCGAAAGTACGCTTCGCGTTTCGGTGGGCATCGAGCACCCCGACGACTTGGCGGCCGACCTGAACCAGGCGCTCGCCAGTTGTCGCGAATTGAGCTGAGCCGAGCTGGCGCAATTGGCCGCACGGCAGGCTGGTTAGAACTTCGGCGGCCGAAATCGCCCGAAGTTCACAACGATTTGCGGGCCACGATCGACTGCAGATCACCCGGAGAAGTCAGTTCAAACCCGTGCCGTTTGAACAGCGCGATCATTCGCGGGTTATCGATCGTCGTTTCGCCGTACAATTCGCGCACGCCCCAGCGGCGGGCAATATCCAGGCAGGCTTCGGTCAGCAGGTTGCCGAGGCCCTTTTCCTGGAATTCATCGGCGACCAGTACGGCATACTCGGCATTCTGGTGATCGGCATCGGCTGCCAGCCGCCCCACGCCCAACAGGCGCCGCTGGCCGGCGGACTCGATTTCGGCGACGAGCGCCAACTCGCGGTCGTAGTCGAGGTAACAGTAGCGGGCGGCCACTTCATGCGACGTGTTCTTGAATAAGTGCCGAAACCGGAACCACAACGATCGGGCCGAGCAGTTATTCAACAGCTCCTGCCACAACGGTTCATCTTCGGGCTTGATGGGCCGCAACGTGATCGCGGCGCCATCCTTCAGCACCGCCTTGCGCGTGAACTCGCCGGGGTACGGGCGAATCGCCAGGTGCGCAAACGGAAACTTCTCATGGGCCAGGGGCGACACCCCCGCAACAACCCGCGCGTCGAGGGCAATCAGCCCATCGGCGGTTGCCAGGAGCGGGTTGACGTCCATTTCCAGAATCTCGGGGCAATCGGCGATCAGAAATGAAAACCGCATCAGCACGTCGATCAGGCGGTCAAGATCGACACCGGGCCGGCCGCGATACCCGCTCAGCAGCGGCCAGGTTCGCAGCGATTCGAGCATTCGCCGCGCCAGCCGTTCATTGAACGGGGGCAAACCCAGCGCGCGATCCTGCAACAGTTCGGCCGTCACGCCGCCAATGCCAATCAGAATCACCGCGCCGAACACAGGATCCTGCCGCGCCCCAAGGATCAGTTCCACACCCGACGCGGCCGAAATCATAGGCTGTACGGTCACGCCGTCGATCCGGGCGTCGGGCCGGTGCGCTTTCACGGAGGCCGCAATGCGATCGAACGCCTGGCGAACTTCCGCACCATTTTTCAGGTTGAGCACGACGCCCCCCACGTCGGTTTTGTGGGTGATATCGGGCGAGAGAATCTTGAGCACCACCGGAAAACCGGCGCGAATCGCCGCCTGTTCGGCCTCGGCGGCCGAATAGGCCGCAACCGGCGCGGCGACGGGCACGCCATACGCCGCCAGCAGCAACTTTGACGGTTCCTCGCCCAGAATGCCGGTTTTTCCCACGAGCACCGCATCACGCAGGGCTTGCAGTTTTGCCCGGTCATGGTCG
>JAJXXL010000262.1 GCA_021781115.1 Planctomycetota bacterium | reverse complement strand
GAAATCTTCGGCATCGGATCCATGACACGCGCTCCTGCGAGGGTAAGCGGCAAACAAGAGAAAACTTCACTCACCCTGTTTTACCAAAACCTCCCAGATTGCGCCAGTCAAAATTGGCACACCCGCGCCCTGTGGGATCGCCCGGGTGAGTGTTTCGCTCGGCCTCACGGCGGGCTTCGCGGCAGTGCCCCCGAAGTTTCACGCAGAATTCACGCCCGGTTCGTCACGCGTCCCTGATCGCGTGACAAGTTTTCGGCCGATCGGCAAGGAGACCCATTGGAATACGCCTCGCCCCCCAAGCAGCGGTTCAAAGGAACACTCGCATGAGCCTGACCGCCAGGAGTGCGCGCGGTTTCACGCGACAATGTGTTGTTGAACCCCAACCGCGCGGCATACCTGTGCCTCCGGTTCAAACCGGTGCATTTTGAAGAACGCCGCGAAAAAACTCCGTACCTGCCAATCGTCCGCGTACCCTGGTCCACGTTCATCGACCACAAGCCGGCGGCGACAGCGCCAGCTGGCTGAACCACGGTCAACGCGCCGGTTGCAAACACGCCGCAACTGTTCACAACGCAACCGGCGGATCTCGTATTCCAACGATTGGAAACGGCGGAGATTTAGCGCAGTGGAATGCGATAATACCGGCGCGCATCGGGGCCGGGTTTCGGCGCTTCGGGCTTGGCCGGCGGCGGGGCGACCGGTGCGGGCGGGGCGGCGGCCTCGGGGGCCGGTGGCGGTGCCGGCGGGCCATTGCCCCCTGCTGCACCTGGACCCGTCGCAGGCATGGGCGTCATTGCCGGGTTGCTGCACGCATCGCATGTTGCGGCGCAGGGCATCACGCCGCAGGAATTGCAACCGCTGTACTGGTCATGAATGCTGTAAGCGCCGTAGATCCCGCCGAGCCCGCCCCCTGACCAGGAATTGCGATACGAACCCGACTGCCAGAACCCGCGACAGCAGGTGTTGTTCATGCCCCAGTTGGCATAGTTGTAGCCGTACTGGCCGAAGGGCGGCGCGGGCGGCGGTGCATAGGCGGCGTAACTCGACGTGCGGTAGGCAGAAATGCCCACACCGAAATCGGCGGGTGTCGTTTGATAGCCGATGTACCCCGGTTGCGGCTGTGTGGGAGCGACCGCGTAATAATTCGATGTGTAATAGCCCAGCGACGGGTAATACGACGAAACGCCGGTGTTGTAGTAGGTATTGCCGGCATAGGCCGCTGCCGTCTGCCCGCAATACGGGCACGCACGCACTTCGCTTGCCAGAACACACAAAACAAGCGCCCCCAGCCAGCCGAACGTGAATCGCAGTTGCATGATGTCTCCCAAGGTGGATGTTCGATCCAATTGTTGTTGGTGGGGCGACATCCTGCCACCTCGGCGTTCCGGCGGTCATACGGCGTGGCACTTTGGAAATGCCAGCTTGCCGGCTTCGGTATGGCGACCGTCTTGAGAACCACACGCGGTCCAGCCGCCATGCAGGCTGACCCTAGTGGCGCGGCCTGACAACCCGCGCCGTGAAACCAGCAAAGTGCCAACCTTAAAACTGGCAAACCGCAACGCTGATTCCAGAGTATCCACGGCAGGCCGCCGCGCCAAGGAGACTTGGGAAAAGTTTAACGGCCCGGCGTGCCTTGCCTGCCGCGCATTATCGCGACCGCGTTCGATTCAGACGCCGCGCATCCGGTTCCGGTTCGGCGGGAGCAGGGGGTTCAGGTTCGATTTTTTCCAACCGCGATGCGGGGGGCTTTTTCATTCGCGACGGGGCGGGCGTCGTATCGCCCGGCAGCGGCGGCGCCGGCACGGCGGGGCGGGCAGTTGGTGCGGGTGACGTTATCGGGTTCGTGGTGAACGGCCCACCGTACTGATAGGGGCTGGACGTTCCGAGAACATACGGACCATATTCGAGCCGGTAAGTATTTGGGTAACCGGCCCGCTGGCACTCCTTGGCCTTTGAACAGCGGGGCTTGAAATAACTGGGGCCGCCGCGGCCACGCGGATTGAACGACGGATCATCGGAGAAGAAGAACGGCGGCTCGCCGCGACCGTCAATGACTGCGTTCGTCGAATACCCCTGGTTTCCCACGGGGGCGAGCGTATTGGGCAAGGGGGTGACGCGCTGCACCCTGAATACGCTCCCGATCGATGGCGCGTCCTGCCACGCCTGCACCGGGGCGACGCCCGCCAACCAGCCCGCCGCACTCAACAGGCCCCAACCGTACCAGCGCCGCATGATTGCTCCTCGAAACGGAATCGTCACCGGACTGATCGGCCCGAGTCCATTCCAACCGGCGTTTGCAATATTGCCAGTCAGCACCATTCGACCTTGCGAATCCGGCAATTCGATAAAGTTTTCCGGTTATAGGAAGATTATCGGCGGGGTGGGCGTTTCAGTCCAGAATATCCGGCGGATTTGCCTGTGCGCTGGCGTACCGGGTAGAATGCCTCCCGCGCCGAGGCGGTTTTTGGATTTGCAAGTTTTCCTTTCTGCGACCACAGGCCATTCATGACCGACACCCCCGATATTCCCGCTGACACCGCCCAGGAAACGGTCGTTGCCGCCAAACCGCTGCAAGACCTGCTCGTCAGCATGTATGTTCGCAAGGGAATGTTTCGCGCCGAGGCCGAACTGGGCGCCGCCCGCCAGATCGAAGCCGATTTGCGGGGTATTCATTCGCACGGCAGCCGGGCCACGCCCCGCTATCTCAAGGCGATGGACGCGGGCGACATCGACCCGCGCGGGCAATACCTGATCGTTCACCGCACTCCGGCAATCGCGGTAATCGACGGCAGCCGCAACCTGGGGCACGTCACCTCGACACACGCCATGCGGCTGGCAATCGATATGGCCCGCGAAGTGGGCACGGGCACGGTGGCCGTCCGCAACAGCCAGCATTATGGCGCGGCCTCGGTGTATGCGCTGCTGGCGGCCCAGGCCGGCATGATCGGCTACACCACGACGAGCACGGGCGAAGCCACCGTCGCGGCGTATGGCAGCCGCAGCGCGGCCACCGCCAACAATGCATTCGCCTGGGCTGCCCCGGTTCGGCAGGGCGCGCCATTTTGCCTCGATATGGCGTGCGCCGCCGCGGCGTGGGGCAAGATTCAAACCCTGGGCATGTACGGCAGCCCGATTCCTGCGGGCTGGGCGCTCGACGCCGCCGGCAACCCCACGACCGTTGCGGCCTCAGCCAAAACCCTGTTGCCGGCGGCCGGCGCGCGGGGCTATGGCCTGGCATTTTTGTCGTCGATTCTGGCCGGCCCCCTGGCCGGGGGGCGCATGCCGCTGCACAAAACCCGCAACCCCGAAACCGAAGGCTCTGAACATTTCTTTTACGTCATTGATATCCGCCAGTTCGTCGAGTTCGACCGGTTTCTCGATGAAATGGACCGCACAATCGCCGACATCCGCCAACTGCCGCCGGCTGAAAACTTTCAGCGCGTCTGCATCCCTGGCGAACTCGAAGCCGAACGCGCCGCACTCTGGTCGAAGACGGGCATTCCACTGCATCGCCAGCATCTTGCCGAACTCGCGGCGATCGCCGCGAAAATGAAACTTACCGTTCCGTGGTAGTCGCGCCGGGATCCGGCTCGATGCAATCGGGCCGGTCGTACCGGGGGTTGCCCACCTGGCGGCGCACCGGGTACGCCTCCAGGTCTTCGGCCGGGCAGGGGCGCAGCAGGTCGCCCGCGTGCGCGGCGTCGGTCAGCCAAGTATCGAAATTGTCGCGGGCAATGATGACCGGCATGCGATCGTGCAGCGGCTGCATCGTGGCGTTCGCCGCTGTCGTAATAATCGCACATGATTCAAGACTTTCGCCCGCCTGCGTGCGGCACTCCCACAAACCGGCCAGGGCCAACAGGCCGTCATCGCGGCGGTGAATGTAGTACGGCTGCCGGGCGTTACCCAGTTTTCGCCACTCATAAAACCCGTCGGCGACAATCAGGCATCGCCGCGATTTGAACGCACTCCGAAAAGACGGTTTGGTCGCAGCGGTTTCGGCGCGGGCATTGATCAGCGGTGCGCCGGCCGGAGGAGAGGCGGCCCATGAGGGCACCAGGCCCCACCGCAACAGCGCCAGTTCACGCGGTGCATTGCCCCGCACCACCGCCACGGTTTGAGTGGGCGCGATGTTGTACCGCGGCGGCAGGTCGGGCACGTCGAACAGGCCGAACTGCCGCGCAACTTCAGCGCTGGACGTTCGCAAGGTGTACCTTCCGCACATGGCACGACTCGGGGTTAATGCACTTCCGGCGTCTTCCACAATTGAACCCGGGCGGCGGGCGAAATTGTGGCGACCGTCTGGCCATCAGGGCTGACGGCCAAGGCCTGAATCAACTGACCTGTATCAAACGCCACGGTTTGAGTCGGGTCGGCCAGACGTACGAACTGCAGCCAGCGTCCCCAGCACGCGGTGGCCAGCCATTCGCCGGCAAATCCCACGCCCGACGCCGACAGTTCGCGTTCGACCGTCGCCAGCACCTGGCCATCGGCGACGCGCCGTACCAGAATACGCCCCGTCCAGTCGCCCGAGGCCAATTGCGACCCGTCGTCGTTGAAATTCAGACACGACACATCGGCAGCGTGTTCGCCCCAGATTTGTTTAACTTTGCGCGTCGTGGCATCGCGAACAATCACTTTGCCATCGGCTCCCGCGGTCGCCAGCAGGCCCCCCGCGCGGTCGAAAACCAGCGCCTTGACGCTGCCCGCGTGTTCCGACGCGATGACAGAATAATCGGCCGTCACGGTGTTTAAAAAATGCAGCTTGCCGTTATTCATGCCGATCGCCAACTCGCGGCGTTGCGGATGCGCAGCCATACAGGTGATCGGCGCGGCAACCGGCGGCGCCATTTGGGCTGTGCGGTCTTTCAGATTCCAAACGATAATGCTCTGGCTGAGCGTGCCCGCCGTCAGAAAATTGTCGCGTGAAAATGCCAGCGCCGTGATCGGTTGTTGCGAAAACTGTCGCAACGGCAGGGGCCGAGCCTCGGCGGCCTCCCACAGGAAAACCTTGCCCGACCCTGCGCCCGACGCGAGCCATTTTCCATCGGGGCTGAACAGCACGCAGCTCAGGTTGCCTTCCGATGTTGGCAGCCGGCGCAGCAGCCCCGCCGGGGGAAGGTTGGCAACCCCGGTCGCCAACGCAGCCCCGAGAACCAGCACGACGCCAACGAGCCCAGCGCGTTTGCGAACGCGGGGGGACTTCCATCGCTGACGAACCGCGGCAAGGGACATCGCTGAACAGGTGCTCCCACCGAAATGAACATGTTTCTCGGCCGCTCGCGACACCCCGTTCCGAAGTCATGCCGGGTGATCAACGCAACGTGCCGTTTGTCGCCGTGGCATAAAATACATTAAATGGGCGAAGTGCACCAAGGTCGGTTTCAATTCGTGCGAGGCGTCTCACCCTCACCGCGCTGCCCAGGCCCCGGCAATCGCCGTTAGAACATCGGAGCCGGCACCCCCGGACCTCGTCCCGTTACCGACGCACTCGTCTGATCATCGTCAGCCGTTTCGCAACATGCGGTGGCAAAGCGGGTTAAGCCCTGACGATGGTTTGTGCAATAGCGGCCGCCGAAGCGCCGCGCACCCCATGGCCATGAACCGCCGCCGCTGTGGCTGGGACGAAAACGTCCTCCTCGAAATCCTCACCAGCACAACGACTTCGAGTGCGCTGGCCCTGACCCGCCGCCATCACGCCACCGGCACCCGCGAATACAAAATCGCTGCCTGAATACAATCACAAAATGCGACGCACGCCCGCCGTAAATGCCGCGTCAGATGCTGGGGTCGTCGAGGGCGCAGTTGGTGCTGCATTGGGCCAGGGCGACATAGTCGGCCCGCTCGGACGACGAACGGGGGCGAAAGGCGCTCACGATGCGGCCTTGGTACAGCAGAAACGTCCCCGGCATTTGAAACACGTCCCCCACGGGGCGCCCAAACCCTTTGCCGCTCAGCACCACTCGCGCCCCGGCCAGCATGGCCGCGGGGCCGGCCACGGCCCACAGCGAACCGCGCGACAGGGAAAACGCCTGGTACAACCGGCGCTCGGGGTCGCTGATGCGGGGCAGGTCGGCCAGGCCGAACTTGGCGAAAAACGGGGCGGCGTCGGCTTCGGGCATCATGTGCACCAGTACCACCCGTGCCCCGGCGGCCTCGATTTCGGTGCGCCGGGCCGCCACGTCGGCCAGCGCTTCGCGACAGAACGGGCAGCCCGCGTGCCGCAGAAAGACGGCGAGCACGGGGGTCTGATTCGACAGCTCGGCCAGGCTCGACCCGAGCTGGGTCTGCGACTGATTCAGAATGGCGGCATCGACGGTGGAGTTTTCGGTCGTCATGGTAGAAATCTCTCGGAGCGGCCACGGGTGGGGCGTGTTGGCGACAAATGCCCCGCGACTGCCCGGGCGGGTCAGCGCGGGCTGCCGCAGGGCGGCGCACGGTGTGCGCTGCGAAACAGGTCGGTGAGGCAACGCACGGCGGCTGCGTCGATCGGCGCGTCGCGGCGGCCGTTGTGGCAGGCGGCCGAGCGGACGCCGATGATATCGGGCTGGAGTTCGATCAACCGGGCCACATCGCCCGGCTTCAGGCTTCCCGCGAGGGCCAGCGTCAGGTGTTGGCGGTGGGCTGCGGCGATGCAGGCCGCGAGTTCGCTGTGCGTCATCGAGTCGAGCAATGAAGTTCCGTCTTTGACATGCGTATCAATCAAGATGCCAGAACAGCCCATTTCCGAAGCGGCGGCAATGACGGCCGCCGGGGGCGGCGCCTGGGCGGCCCGCCAATCGCCGAAGGCCACGGCGACGCGGCGGGGCGGGCGAGCCGGTCGATCTTGCAAGGGTAACAAGACATGTTGCAAGGCGGCCCGCCAGGCATGCACCCAGGCGTCGTCGGGCGCGAGCCGGGCGGTGCCGAGCTTGATGAACGCCAGCCCATCGGGCAAAAGCGGCACCGGGGCAGACCGCCCGCGAGGGGCAAGCCAGTCAGGCGCATCGCCGAGGGCCGCGCTGACATCGACGCGAATTCGGGCCGAACTGGCGACGGCGAGCACATCGGTCATGACGGCGGCGTCGGCCATGCCCAGCGCCCCCCGAGCCGGTTCCTTGACATCGAGCAGGTCGACCCCCGCCTGGACGGCAACGCGGGCTTCGACTGCATTCCGAACGCTGACAAGGAGTTGCGGTCGATTGTCGTGCATGGTTTCATTCAAGGGCCGCCCCGGTTCGCGGGGCCGGGCGGGGCGGGGGCGTGTGCGAAAATATGAAAAAACCGCGATTCGCCGCTCAATGCGGGAAACTGGACTCGCACTTTCGGTCAAGACATTGCATAATACACCACCTCCCGCCGGGAATACAGCCGGCGAAGAGCGACGCTCGACCGCGCGAACCTGCGGCATCAAGCGGTACGGCAGCCGGGCCTGAGTTCACCGCAGGGTTGCGGTTTCAGGAAACAGAAACGGTCTGCTGGCCGGGCTGCAACAGGCTTGGCAAGTTCCCGCAATGTTGGCGCCCCCATGCGAGGGGCGGTGGTCGATTGTCGGGTGGCCCGCCATCACTTTGAACCTCTGGTACAAGAACAGTTGCGAATCATGCTGCGTCACATCGAGTGTCACCCTCCGGACTGATGCGTCAACCCGTGTGACGCCTGGGGCCGACATTTGATTTCGCACTGACCTGTTTTACCGAGGCTTCTTCACTCCTCCCCCACTCTGCCGCCAATTTTTTCCCGTGCCCGCGTTCTTCGCGTAGAAGCTGTTTTCATGCGTCGCCAGGACATTCGCAATATCGCCATTATCGCCCATGTTGACCACGGCAAAACCACGCTGGTCGATTGCCTGCTTCGCCAGAGCGGGATGTTTCGCGAATCGCAACTCGTGGGCGATTGCATTCTCGATTCGAATGACCTCGAGCGCGAACGGGGCATTACGATTCTCGCCAAGAATATCGCCCTGATGTACAAAGGGGTGAAGATCAATATCATTGACACGCCGGGGCACGCCGATTTCGGCGGCGAAGTCGAGCGAGTGCTGAAAATGGCCGATGGCGTGCTGATGCTCGTCGATTCGGCCGAAGGCACGAAACCGCAAACACGATTCGTGCTGCGGAAGGCGCTGGAGTGCCACCTGAAGCCGCTCGTCGTGGTCAACAAGATTGACCGCCCCGACTGCCGGGCGAAGGAAGTGCTGTCGCAAACGCTCGACCTGTTTGTCGAGCTGGGGGCCGACGAAGAGGCGCTCGATTTTCCCTACATTTTCGCGAGTGGCCGGGCCGGGTACGCCACGCACGACCCCGCCGTGCCGACCGACTCGATTTTCCCGTTGCTCGACATGGTGCTCGAACATGTGCCGGGCCCGCAAGTCGAACTCGACGCCCCGCTGCAGTTGATGGTGACGACGCTGGCCTGGTCAGAATACGTGGGGCGAATCGCGACCGGGCGGATCGCCAGCGGCAAAATTCGCAAGGGGCAGAAAGTCGTGCTGATCAAGGCTGACGGCTCGCAACAGCGGGGAGAGGTGGTGAACCTGGAAGTGTTCGACAAGCTGGGCCGCGTGGCGGTCGAAGAAGCCTCTGCGGGTGACATCGTCGCGCTCACGGGGCTGCCCGACCCCGAAATTGGCGACACCGTAGCCTGCCCCGACTGCCCCGTGGCCCTCGAACGGATCAGCGTCGATGAACCGACGTTGTCGATGCTGTTTACGATCAACAGTTCGCCGCTCGCCGGGCGCGACGGAAAATTTTTAACGAGCCGGCACTTGCGGGCGCGGTTGTACCGCGAACTCGAATCGAATGTGGCATTGCAGGTCGAATCGTCGCCCAACAGCGATCATTTTCAGGTCTCGGGGCGGGGGTTGCTGCACCTGTCGGTGCTCATTGAAACCATGCGCCGCGAAGGTTACGAGATGTCGATCGGCAAACCTGAAGTCATTCGCAAGAAGATCGACGACGTGTGGCACGAACCGTTCGAGTCGCTCGTGGTCGATGTGCCCGCCGCCGACGTGGGTCCGGTCATGGAACTGGTGGGCGCGCGGCGGGGCCAGGTGATATCGATGCTGGGGGGCGATTCGGGAATGACGCACCTGACGTTTCTGCTGCCCGCCCGCGGCCTGATCGGCCTGCGGACCCGCGTGCTGAACGCGACACGCGGCGAAGCGATCATGCACCATCGGTTCGATTCGTACCGCCCGTGCGAAGGCGAAATTCCCCGCCGGGCCAACGGCGTGCTCGTGTCGCAAGACAACGGCAAGGCTGTGGCCTTTGCGCTGGGCAAGCTGCAAGAGCGTTCGGAACTGTTCGTCGACCCCGGCACCGACGTTTACGAGGGAATGATTGTCGGCGAGAACTCGCGCGACAACGACATGGTGGTGAACCCGATTCGTGAAAAGAAGCTCACGAACATGCGGGCCTCAGGCTCTGATGACAACATCATCCTCAAGCCGGCCCGGCAGATGAGCCTCGAAATGGCGCTGGAGTACATCGAATCGGACGAGTACGTCGAAGTCACGCCCAAGGTCATTCGGCTGCGGAAAATCCTGCTCACCGAAAACGCCCGCAAACGCACGAACCGCGTCAAGAGCTGACCGGCGCCGCAATCACGGCCCCCAGGCGGCCTGGCCCCAGGCACGCCGCGCACCATTGCGCGGCGGATCACCCCGGGCCGGTCGAGGTCATGCCGGCCGGGGCTATGCAAACAGTTCGGGCAACACCTTGCCGTTGCGAACGATCATGACCGGGCGGCCCGTATTGGTGTTGAACTCCCGGGTGTGGTCGATGCCCAGGCTGTGGTAAAACGACGCGGCGATGTCGTCGGGCGCGTAGCCAGCGCCCGCCGACCCCATGCCGTTTTCATCGCTGTTGCCGTGCGCCACCCCACCGCGAAAACCGCCGCCGCCCAGCAGCACGAACATGGCCCGCGGCCAATGGTCGCGCCCGGCGCGGGGGTTGATCTTGGGGGTGCGGCCGAACTCGCCGGTGACAAACACGGCGGTCGATTGGAGCAGCCCGCGCTCTTCGAGCGTCGTGAAAAGCGCGGCCAGCCCCTCGTCGAACGGTGGGAGCTTGTTTTTGAGCTGGGTGAAGTTGTCGCCGTGAGTGTCCCACCCGCCAATGCTCACCGTGACGAACCGCACTCCCGCTTCGACGAGCCGGGCGGCGAGCAGGCAGCTTTGCCCGAACGGGCCTTGGCCGAAGCGCTGGGCCGTTTCGGCAGATTCGCGGCTGACGTCAAACGCCTGCCGCGTGCGCTGCGACGTGATAATACTGTACGCTTGGGCCGAAAACTGGTCGAGGCCGTTCAGCAGGTCGCTGCTT
>JAJXXL010000097.1 GCA_021781115.1 Planctomycetota bacterium | reverse complement strand
ATCTCCGTGCAACTCTTTGAGTTTTGGCTTGTAATCGAACAGGTCAATGTGCGAGGGACCGCCCGACATGAACAAGTAGATCACGCGCTTCGCCCGCGGGGCAAAATGCGGCGCGGGCAGGATCCCCGCATGACCGGCCAACGATTCGGCACTGAACAAGTGCGGGTTCAGCAGCGACGCTAACGCCGCCGTGCCGATGCCCGTGCTGGCGCGGCCGAAAAATTGCCGCCGCGTGACCAAAACCTGGTGTTCGAGTAGCGGTTGCATCAATCAGTTCCTGGTGACGGTTTCATCGAGGTTCAGAATGATTCCGGCGATCGTGCTCCAGGCGGCGAGCTCCGCCACGTCGAGGCGGGCATTCCGTGGCGACTCGCCGACACGCAGCAGTTGCTCGGCCGCCTCGGGGCGCTGGCGAAACGCATTCCACTCATCAGTGAACGCGGTTTGCAACAACCCGAGTTCGACCGCGGTGGGCCGGCGGGCCAGCACCAGGCGAAAGGCCAGGTCGATACGCGGGGCGGCCTCGGGGCCGGCCTCGGTCATGACGCGCTCGGCCAGCTTGCGCGAGGCCTCGACATACGTCGGGTCGTTGAGCAGCACCAGGGCTTGCAGCGGCGTGTTGGTGCGCGCCCGGCGCACGGTGCAGGTTTCGCGGTCGGGCGCGTCAAACGTCGTCAGTGTAGGCGGCGGCGACGTACGCTTCCAGAAAGTGTACATCGTCCGCCGGTACAGATCGGGGCCGTGGCTTTGCACGTACGTCTGGGCCGTCCAGTTCTTGCCGTCGGCCCGCGACATCAGCTCTTCCCACAGGCCGACCGGCTGGTAGGGCGAAACGCTCGGCCCGCCAATGCGGCGGTCGAGCAGCCCGCTGGCTGCCAGCGCCTGATCGCGAATGAATTCGGCCGGCAACCGCAGGCGGGCACCCCGGCCCAGCAGCCGGTTTTCGGGGTCGGCGGCGAATCGTGCGGCCGGGGCCGAGCTGGCTTGCCGGTATGTGGCCGACATGACGATTTGTTTGATCAGCGCCTTGACGTTCCACGTCGCCGGCGCGCGGTCGCCGGGGGCCGTGCCGGGGCTCATGAATTCGACGGCCAGCCAGTCGAGCAGCTCGGGGTGACTGGGCGGCTCGCCTTGCGAGCCGAAGTCTTCGCTCGTTTTGACGAGGCCTGTGCCAAACAGCATTTGCCAATAGCGGTTCACAATCACCCGTGCCGTCAGCGGTTGCTCAGGGCTGACGAGCCACCGCGCCAGGCCGAGCCGATTGGTGGGGTCATGTGGCGAGAGCGGCGGCAGGCTTGCGGGCACCCGCGCTTGAACTTTGTCGCCCTTTTTATCGTATTGCCCGCGGACCAGCATGAACGCATCGCGGGGGTGCGGCAATTCCTGCATGACCATCGTCGTGGGCACCGATTTTTCCAAATCGGCCTGTTGCTTGCGCAGCGCGGTCAGATCGTCGGCCAGGCGGCGTGCCGGGGCCGAAACCTGCATGCGATAGAACTTTTGCAATTCGGCCTTCTGCGACGCTGTGCGCGATCGGGCGCCGCAGCGAGAATCGCGGCGATGGCGGCCGGCGCCCGTTCGCCGACCGGGTTGGCCGCCACCGTCGCCGCCAGCCGGAACCGGCCCAACTGATGCTGTGCGAATTGAGATTGAAAATCGAGCGTGACGGTGATCAGCAAGTCGCCCTCGGCGGCAAGCGGCTGGTCGGTTTCAAACACCGCGTGATGGGCAGCGCCCACCTGCGGGTAGATCGCCCACCCCGATTGCCGGCTCTCGTCGATCGCCGCGGCAACAGGAAAATCCTGCTGGCTGAAATCGGCCGTCGCCCTGCGGAACGCCACACGTTTTGCGGCGGTGGGGGCGCTGGCTGGCCCGGCCGTCACCCGCACGTCGGTGAGCACGACATTTCCGTTAACCGACCGCCCCGGCCCGCTGGCGGTGAAGTGTTCGTCAGGCAACGCTTCGACGCGCAGGGCTGTGATGCCCTGCAAGCCGGTCTGGCAATTGATCGTGTAGGTTTCGACGGCAGGATTTTCACCTGTTGCCAGCACCGAATTGTCGGACAGGAGCGCCAAGGCCGCCCCGCCCAGCGATTTGAAGTCCAGCGGCTTGAGTACAATCCATTCCACCGGTTGGTCGGGCTTGAGTGATTTTTCCCATGCGGCTTGCGCGGCGTCGATTTCCGGCAGGGGGCCAGCCAGTTGCGCTTCGGCCCGCCCGATTTCCGCAGCCAGGCGGGCGAGTTCGGCTTGCTGGGCGCTGCTGGGCGTCTTGACAAGCGGGGCCGCATTGCCCTTCGACCCATCGAGACCGTTTTCGGGCACGTTGTTGAAGAAGGCGTAGAACTGATAGAAATCGCGCTGGGTCAGCGGGTCGAACTTGTGGTCGTGGCACTGCGCGCAACCAATCGTCAGCCCCAGCCACACCGTACCCGTGGTATTAACGCGGTCGACGATGTACGCCGTCAGGTACTCTTCGGGTATCGCCCCGCCTTCAAAATTGATCATGTGATTGCGGTTGAACCCGCTGGCGATTTGCTGTTCGAGCGTGGCGCCGGGCAGCAGGTCGCCCGCCAATTGCTCAATCGTGAACTGGTCGAACGGCAGGTTGCGATTGAAAGCGTCGATGACCCATTGCCGCCAGCGGGTCATGTCGCGCCCACTGTCGATATGAAACCCGTGCGTGTCGGCGTAGCGGGCCGCGTCGAGCCAGTCGAGCGCCATCCGTTCGCCATAATGGGGCGAGGCCAGCAGGCGATCGACCACCGCCTCGTACGCTTTGGGCGATTCGTCGGCCAGAAACGCATCGACTTCGGCGGGCGTGGGAGGCAAGCCCGTCAGGTCGAGCGCCAGCCGGCGAATCAAGGTCGCTTTGTTCGCCGCGGCAGCGGGTTTCAGCCCCGCCGCTTCGAGCCGTGCGAGGATGAACCGGTCGATGTCATTGCGGGGCCATGCGGCGTCATGAGTCGGGGGCAAAGCCGGCCGGGCGGGGGGCACAAACGACCAGTGCCGATCGTAGCCCGCCCCCTGGGCGACCCATTGCTTGAGCAGTTGCTTCTGGTCGTCGGTCAGACGCTTGTTGGCGGCCGGAGGCGGCATCATGAACTCGGGGTCGTTCGACATCACCCTGAGCACGAGTTGACTTTTGTCCGGCGCGCCGGGGACGATCGCCCGCTTGCCCGATTCGGCCGGGGCCAGCGCCGCCTCGCGCTCGTCGAGCCGCAACTCGGCCTGCCGTTCGGCAGCGTCGGGGCCGTGGCATTGAAAACAACTGTTCGACAGGATGGGCCGAATCTGGCGATCGAAATGAATCTGGGCCGATGCGGCCGGTTTTTCCGGGGGGGGCTCGGCCGTGGCACCGTGAGCGCTCACGAAAACCCCGGCGAAGAGAATCTGGCAGAACAGCCGCGATGTGCGCGCGTGGAACATCGTCAACGGACCTTGTCTCGCAACAGTGAAAAGCCTCGAACAGAATTATCGATCCATCAAGGACCAATGATATCAGCTTTCGCGGCGTCTGCCACTGGCCCGGCGCAGCAAGGATTGGTTCCGACGCGGTTGGCCATTGCGGGCAACGGGCAACCGGGGCGAACGATGCGTTGCTTGTAAACCGTTGCCGACAGTAGGTGATTACGGTGTAATCTCGTTTACAGATCAGCCTTCGGGAAAACATGTTCGTTCTTTCTCGATTTCGGCACCGTTGGCCGAATTCTTTGCCTGGGACTTCAGACGGGCTTTGCCGTTATGAAAGCCTTGCTTCAAAATCGCATGCGATTCAGGGTTGGCCTCGTGGTGCTGACGGTCGCCGCGCTGTTCGGTTATGTCGCGTTGGACTGTGGCGGGCTGCGTCACGCCTGGCTTTATCTGGGTGGGAACCGACTTGTTGTCTTTCCAACGGAAATTATTGTATTTGCCCCCCCCCCGCGTGGGACAGGGGCGATCTATCCGACCGTTCTGAAAACAGTCAATGTCACGAACATAACGGGTCGCACGGTGCGGCTCGTGGGGAGTTCTGCAGGATGTTCGTGTACGGCGGTCGGTGATATTCCGCGACTCATTGAACACGGACATTCCGTTGAGTTGCCTCTTCGACTCGATCGACGGGGCTTGCGGCCGGGCAGTGCCATCGACGTGGTTCTTTTCTTTGATCACCCGGCGTTTCCAACAGAGACGGTGCGCGTGGTCGTCGCAGAGGAAACGGATTACGCTAAAAAAACGTTTGTATCGCCGCCAGGGATCGTCATTAAATGAAATGCATGTTCGCCGCATTCAGCGGTAACGCGGTTGTCGCGCGACGAACGTGGCATATTTTTTCGAGGGAGGAATGTTTCATGTTTCTTCGTCTTTTGAATGCTACGCGGATTGTGGTGGTTACGCTCGCCATTGCGATTTCAATCGCAACGGCGACACAAGTCAGTTTTGGTCAGACAGGCGAGGCCAACTGTGCCGATACATGTTGCGAAGTGAACGGCCAAGCGTGCATCACCACAGGAACCTGTAATACCTGCTCCAACACGACCTGCTCGCGCGCAAATGGCGTGCGAACCTGCAACCCCAATTGATTGCTGGCAGGCGCACATTGGCCATTTGCAGCATGTTGTCGCTCGCCTTGGAGTTTTGCCCCATTGAACTTCTTGGTTTTATATACCGACGAAGTTGCCCACAAAACCAACCCCTTGTAGAACCTTTGTCAGCCGGCGCTGCCGTTTTGTCAGACAGCGCGTTGGAAACGGCTCGTGCGGCGTAACAATGACTCAGGCCAATGTGAGGTGCCGCAATGCCCCGAGCGAGTCTCGTGCTGTGCGTTGTTTTTTTTTACAACCTCCGGCCCGGCGGCCTGGGCGGGCGATCAAACCGCAGTTGATTGGGAACACCGCTTCCGCACCGAATACCCGGCGGCTGTCAGCAAGTTGCGCAAATCGCTCGAAAACCTCGCCGCCAGGGGCGCATTTGAAAACCACAACTCGGGCAGCGACGTGAAGGGAACCGTCAGGTTCTGGCACCTGAATGACTGGGCAAAATGCGAGTTTCTTCGCGCGACCCGCGAAGAAGCGCGTTGTTTTTCTGCTGACAAATCGTTCATTCTGGAACGTCAGAACCATCAATTGCCGTGGCACGTGAAGCAGGTTTACGGTTCGTATCGCGCCGACAAGCGCGCGTTGCCGTCACGGATGTTTCAGATCGACCAGTATTGCAACGCCCTGTTTTTTTCCGCTTCTCACGACGATTGGGAAACATGGGTCTTCGACCAGAGCGTGATTATTGATAGCGTGCAGCCGCTCGACTCTACCGCAAGTTTGGATGAGCTGCGCGTGGTCGTCCGCGCGCATAAGAAAGAGCGTCCCGCACCATCCTGGGCGAACAGCGGCGCGGTGACGCTGGCACCGTCCCGGTCTTGGGCCATTTGTGCGTCCACAATGGAAATCATAGTGGAAAACGCCATATCGTGGACTAATTCGAGCGTCGTTGAGCCGAGGAACTGGAATGGCGTCTGGTTTCCCGAGCGCATTGAACTTCGTTCAACGACCGTCACCAACGACGGACAAAGCCTGACAGGGACACAAATTTTTACCTGCGAGGATGTGACACTCGGGCAGGTCACCCCCGCTGACTTCACCATGACGAGCTATTCGCTACCCGAGCTTCCCCCATCGCCCGACCGAGTCAATACGAGAGCCCCAGGACGGTCGAACTGGCTACTCTGGCTGTCGATCAACTTGGCGATCGTGCTCATCGCTGTCTGCGCCGTGTTGAAAAAATGGCAGCCGCCTCAGAAGTGAGGTCGCCCGCATAATGCGACCTGATCAATCATCAGTGATCGCTAGGTTAGGGTTCGCTCCGCGTAGCGCCTCCAGGGCTGTTTCGTCGACTGCCGTGTTGCTGACGCTCAGGCATTTCAATGCCGCCAACGGCTGCAATGCGGCGATGCCGGCGCTTGAGACACGCGTGCCGTCGAGGTTCAGCGTGGCGAGTTTGGCCAGCCGGGCGAGCGTGGCGAGGTCGGTATCGCCAATGGCCGTGTCGTGCAGGTTGAGCGTATGCAGCCGGGGCAACGATGCGAGCGTTTGCAACCCGCGGCTGCTGACGCGCGTGCGGGCCAGCGCCAGCGACTCCAGGTGTTTGAGTTGTTGCAGGTGTGTCAGGTCGGCGTCGTCCAGCAGGAAAAATTCCGATAAATCCAGGCTTTGCAGGTCGCGGCAAGCGCTGAGCGCGGCCAATGCGGCCTGCTGTTGTGCGCGCGTGCCGGTCGCCTGGCTCAAGTCGACTTCCGTCAACCGGTCGAACAGATGCCGTGCCAGGCCACTACCGGTGCCGGGCAGCCAGGCCGGTAGCGCTGAGCGCCAGTGCACGCTGCCCCCAGCCTGTTGGATGGCTTGCGCCGCTGCGAGCGTTTTGCAATGGGGCAGCACGCCACGCAAGGCCCCCACGAGGGCGGCAGAACAGAGAATTCCGCAGGCCCACCAGGAGAAGCGGCACGTAGGAAGCGGGGGCATGGCTGCGGGCTATTTTTCGGGTGCGTTGTGGGGCTGGCGGAGTGCGTAAAAGCCAAACTCGCGGCCGGCGAGGGTGGCGGTGCCGGCCAAGGCCGATTTGTCTTTCGTCCAGAGATACGCCTCAATGCCCAGCGTCGAGTTGGCGAACGTCACATTCAGGTGGGCATGATGCGGCAGGCCCGAGGTTTTGCCGGAAATCGGGTAACTGCTTTGCGTGTCGTCGGACACGAACTGGCCGCGCACCGTGCCTTCGTCATCGACGGTGATTTCCCAGGTTCCATTCCAGCGGCCGTCGGTGGAAACACGCCACGTGCCCGCGAAATCGCGCGGTATGACGCCTTCGTGGTCGAGCGGGTCATGCGGGCGGGCGCCGGCGGCGGGGGGTGGAAGCTGCGAACCGTTCAGAACGTAAATTCTCGCGTCGCCGATCGGCTTCAGAACCCCTTTGCTGGTGAATTCGACGTCGCCGCCCTGGCCGTCGGGCACGACCTGGCCAATGTCGAAATTGAACTGAAACCCCGGAAACAGCATGACCGATTTGCCAACGGCTGCCGTCTGGTTGGCACGCTCGCCCTGGTAAGTGACAAACCGTTCGATGAGCAACACCGGCACGGGCTTTTCAGCCCCCTTCCGAAAGCCCCAGGTCAACAGGGCCTTGGCCCAATTCTCTTCATCGGTTTTGATAATGACGCAAGGCTGGTCGATTCCCGCCCCGAGAAGTTTCAGTTTGCCCGCCTGCTGTTGCGACAGTTCGGCCAGCCCGGTCTGATCGCCGACTGCCTGCTTGAGCCAATGGGTCGTGTGCCGGTCAAACAAATCGGCGGCTTGTGTGGCCGCAGCAAAGGCCAAGCCGGCCGCCACACAGGGCAGGGCGTAGTACGAAAGAAGTCGGGGCATTGCAGGCGTTCCTGACAAGAGGGGGGCAATTTCGGTCGCGCGGGTTGACGAGCCCGGGCGGCAGGCAGGCGGCAAACGGTTTGAAAACCGAACCTCCGCAAGTTGGGGGCGATTCATGCCGGGGCGACCGCGTTTACGGAGCCAACCGGTGTTTTGCTTCCAAGTGATTTCAGCATACAGAAATGCGGCGTGCACCGCACGCCCGGCCCAGATCCTGTGCGCGATGCCGCGCTGCGCCGGCCTGAAAAAGTTTCGATTGAGTCTTTCAAGACTTTGCGGTTTCGGTTTAGAATCAAGGCTGCTGCAGCGCTCGTGAAATGCGATGCGGGTTCAAAACGATTCCAGGAAGGATTTCCGATCCATGTTGCACTATTCGTGTGATCTATGCGGAGCGTCGATCAACGATCGTCGGTACGTGGTGAAGCTGGAAACGTACCCCGCCTTCGACCCGGCAGAACTCACGGCTGAAGATCTCGAAGGCGACAATTTGCAGGAGGTCGCCGAGTTTCTCAACAACTTGGCCGAAGAGGGCGATGACACGCTCGATGAAGTGCAGGCCCGTTCGATGCGTTATGACCTGTGCCCGGCGTGCCATGCCCGGTTTACAAAAGATCCGCTGGGGCGTGATACGTTGCGGCGGCATTTTTTCAGCGAAAACTGACAGCCCGCGGTGTGGCCCATGGCTGGTCGCGTTCGGCCCCGATATCGCCCGCGCCGCCTGACGTTTCGAATGGGCCTGCTGCTGGCCCTTGTCGTCACGGTTGGTCAGCGGTTGTGGCGGCTTGACGACCGCCGCGCGGCGTTCGAATTCGAGCCGGGGGCGACGGCGATCGTCGAACGTGTGGTCGATGGCGACACGCTCGTATTGCAGGGGGGCCAGCGCGTGCGGTTGCTGGGGGTCGATACGCCCGAAACGGTGCATCCTGAACGCCCCGTCGAGCCGTTCGGCCCCGAAGCGACCGAATTTACCCGCCGGCATGTCGCCGGCAGGACCGTGCGGCTCGAATTTGATCGCGAACGCCGCGACCGCTACCGGCGGATTCTGGCGTACGTTTACCGCGACGACTGGTTCCTCAACGAAGAACTGATCCGGGCGGGGCTGAGCCGGGCCGAACTGCGTTACCCTTATCGCGAGGCGATGAAGCGACGATTTCGCGCGGCCGAAACCGAAGCGCGGCACAATCGGGCGGGAATCTGGGGGGGCGAACCCCGGCGGCCCGATCGTTGACGAGCGCGGCCGGGGCGGGAAACACGAGCGGTTATTTCGCGGTGCGTGGTGCAGCCGGACGGGCTTTGGGGGCCAAGCCCTCGGCACCGGGCATGGTGGCACTGGTCTGTTTGATCTTGCCGGCGGATGCAGGGTTGGACTTCTTGTCGTTGCCCGTCGTTACCCCGGTGAGAAAGTTGTCGATCCGGGCGTCGTCTTTGATCTTCTGGAACACCTTGGCAATTGTCTTCTGGACCTTTTCCTCCTGCAATTCCTGACGCAGGATTTTCTCGATTTCCTGGTCCATTTTTTCGACGATCTGCTCGGTGCGACCTTCACAATACAGAATGACGAACCGGCTTTCGCCGATTTGCACGACGCTGGAGATTTCGTTTTCCTTGAGCTTGAACGCCGCCTTTTCGAGCGCTTCTTCTTCAGGACCGCTGGCATACCGTGGAATCGGGGGAATGCTGCCGCCCAGCGACCGGCTCGACGGATCGATCGAGTGCTGGCGGGCGAGGCGTTCGAATTCATCGGGTTTGGCGCGGGCCTTTTCCCAGACTTCGGCAGCGCGGCGGGGGTTGTCGAGCACGATGACGCGGGCCTTGACGCGCTGGCCGTAATTGCGAATGAACCCGCGTTCGAGCTCCTGCTTCGAAATCGTCACCTGGTCGCCGGCCAGCTTGCGCAGGGCCAGCATCGGCCAGATCACGTCGCGTTTATACTGGGCAGGCGTGAGGTGCCGTTCCGATTCGAGCATTTGCAGCCAGTTCTCAACGGTCAGGTTGAACCGTTTGGCGATTTTCACGATTTCACCGTTCACTTCGGCGTCGGTGATTTCAATGCCCTGGGCTTCACAGGCCTGCTGAATGATCTTGCGGTTGATGAGGTTGTCGAGTACTTCCTGGGCGTAGCGGGCCATGCACTCGTCGGCCACTTCGTCCCAACCGATCATCTGGCGGTTGACGCGGGCCAGGGGGCGATGCGTTGCGGGGCGATCAGCCACGTTGGCCTTGCCCGATTGCTCGGCGGCGGGGTTGGCCGGCGCGGCGGCCGCATCGGGGTAGGCCGAAGTCGGCCGCAGAACCTGCACGAGCACTCCTGCGCCGAGCAGAGCCGCAGCGGTTCCGGCGATCATCCACAGGCGGTTGCGCTGGGCGCCGGCGGTGTTGCCAGCAGTGGCGGCTTGATTCCCTTCAGCCATGACAGCAGGTCTCCCGTAAAGATGCTCCCGAAATGAATTGCCGGGCGCACGATCGTCGTCCGCCAACAAACGCGGCGGGTTATAGGCCGATTGACAAAATGGGTCAAGCTCGAAATCGCTGTGGTTTTTGGTCGAGCGCCAGACCGCGGCGAGCCTGCTCAAACGGAACCACGGATGTCACAGAGAATACGGAGAAGATGTGGCGCGCCGCCACTTTCCGACAACTGACAACCGACAGCACCCTGCATACTGTTTTGCCCCGACAGGGCGGGCACGTAGGGTCTGCGTGCAATCCTGGGGCGATGCTCCAGGCTGAAAACGGTTCGCCCTTTCATGGCGACTGCACCACGCCAAATACTGAACGCTGGCAACTGACAACGCGCTCTATCGCGTGGCCTCGGTTTGCAGCGGCCTGCGTTCGCGAACTTTGCCTTCGAGCAGGTCGAGGACGGCGGCTGTGCTCAGTTCGGATGTATCGATGACGAGCGCGTCGTCGGCCGCTTTCAGGGGGCCGACGTCACGCAGCGAATCGCGTTCGT
>JAJXXL010000317.1 GCA_021781115.1 Planctomycetota bacterium | reverse complement strand
TCCGATCTGTTGTTGTGTCGAATGCTGACGCAGGTGCTCGGTTGTCCGTCGGCAACTGCGGGATCGCGCCTCCGGGCGGGGCGGGGAAATGGGCCGCAATGGGAAGACCGAGAGGGTACGTGGCGGGCTGACAGAATTCTGCCGGCGGCTGACGATGCAGGGGGAAGGAGCGTCATGTGTTAACACACTGTGCACTAAGTTGTTGTGTCGAATGCTGACGCAGGTGTGGCGTGTTCGACTAGCAGCAGCCGAAGTCGGTAGCGTTTTGACTGTACGTCACAATATGCTATCTTTTGACGCTCATTTGTTTCGCTCGTTCGGGGTGGGTGCGTGTCACACACTAGCAAAGGGGGCAATGCCCCAAGCTCGACTGAGTCATGGCCCAACAGTGCGACTACGCCACAACGGACAACCAACAATCGATGGCTGAAGCCTCCCCACCATCCCTTAAAAGTCCGGCAATCGACAGTTTTTCGGCAATGTCATCCCAAATATCTCAAAGCCATGTATATACCCCTGTTTAAAATGGCGTGCGTCATCCGATAACGATTGAGAGACGCGAGAGCGCGACCAGGGAGCGAATTCTCCCTCCTAGCGGGGCAAAGGATGGCACAACACCTCTTCGGAGAGCGCATACCATGAATCGGGATATGAAGGTTGGGCTGTCGCTGGGTGTATTGCTGGTGGGTATTGTTGGAGCGCTGTTTCTGAGGCGCGAAGCGGCGCCCAAGGGCGATCAGCCGCCCGCCCTCAAAGGGGGGGCGGCCCTTGATGAGAAGATCGCCGAACAGGCTCATGGTCCCTACATTACTGGTCCTGAGGATTTTCTTGACCAACCGTCGGCAGCCGGCGATGTAAAAACGCCTGCAGCGGGAGAATCCAACAACCCCTCGGCGGCGAATCGCAGCGTGCCCGGCCACCTCACGAGCCGCGAACCAGGTACGCCGAACCCGATTCAATTGCCGGCTTCCGGCAATGAAAACGCCGCCGTACCGTCCGGGCCGGATCACAATCGCGACTGGGTTGCCGGCACGGGTGGCGGATTACGCAAGGCGGCGGCGGGTGCGAAGGCGGGCGACGCGGCCGCGACAAAACCGGCGAGTTCCACCGGTTCGCGAACGCACGTCATTGAAGCGGGCGACACGTTGAGCGGCTTGGCGCAGCGATATTTGGGAAGCAGCGCCCGGTTTCGGGAAATCTACGACGCCAACCGCCATGTGTTGCGCTCGGCCGACGATTTGCCTGAGGGAACGACAATCAACATTCCGGCGACTGCAGTCAGCGAACATGGCAAGTCAGCGAGTAGCGAAGCGGCCGGAACCCCGTCGGGTGCGACCGTTGGCGACGCCGCAATATCATCGCAGGGCGTCACGACCGCACCGGCGTCGCTGCCGGGCCGCAAACGCCGCAGCCCGGCTGCCGGGTCGCATCAGGGCATATCAAAAGACTGGGAGTCGGAAAAGAAATCGACGGATGACGAACCTGGCGGCGGCAATGCGGCGGCGGGGCGGACATCGTTTTCCTCGCGGCGGTTGCCGGGGGCGCCCCTGTTCAAACGGCGGCCGGCCGCTCCGCCCGCGTCGATGTCTGACTGATTCGTGGTTTTCGTGGTTGGAGTTGCGAGCCGTTCTGACGCCCCATCAGGTTTCCGGTCGGCCCAACAGCAACAAGGCGTAATCGCCCTGGCTCAATGAGCCGCTGGAGGTTGGCAGGCCCGGAGAAATCTGAAGCTGCGTCAGGTAATGCTCGGCTCGTTCATACGAGCAGAACCGGGCCAGACGTTGCAGAAATACCTGGAAGTCGGGGTCGGCGGCTGCGTCGGAAAATGTCGCATGACGTTTGAGAAGATGGCCGGGGTTGTTGGCCAGCACGAGGCTGCGGCATCGCTCACCGACGTCGCGCCAGCCGCCGCGGCAGGCCGCGGCTCCGGCGAGCACGAGGAATTTGTCGCGCTGCGGCAACTGATGTTTGGTCTGGGCGATTCCGGCGAGTTTGACGAATGCCACCATCGCCGCTCCGTGGTCGAGCATGCTGCGGCGTTCTCCGGATCAAAGGGAAATACGCAACCCGTCGTAGGCCATTGCCACGCTCGCGGGCAACCGGGCGTTGGTGGCGTCGTAATCGAGCGCATGCGAAATGTGAGTCAGGTAGGTTTGCCGCGGCCTGACACGTTCGACGACCTCCAGGCTTTGGCCGACGCTGAAATGCGTGGGGTGCGGCTTGTCGCGCAGGGCGTCAATGACCAGCGTATCAAGCCCTTCGAGCAACGGCCAGCTTTCATCAGGAATTCGGCTGACATCAGTGCAAAACGCCACATTGTTCAGGCGAAACCCGAGAACGGTCAATTGGCCATGCCACAGGCGGATCGGAACAATTCGCTGGCCCAGCACCTCAAACGGTTCGAGCCCGATCGGGCGGATGTCGAACTGCGGAACGCCGCCGGCGTGTACATTCGGAAACGGCGCAGCGAAAGCATAATCGAACGATGTGCGGATCCGCCGCTCGACCGCCTCTTCGCAATACAACGGTATTTTGTGGTTCA
>JAJXXL010000550.1 GCA_021781115.1 Planctomycetota bacterium | reverse complement strand
CCACGGGTTCGACCGCCGTCACGGCACGGGGCCGCAACCTGTGGAAGGCGGCAGTGCGAGCGCCCGCGTGACTTCCTGAATCAAGTCGGGTTCCGCCTGGCGGCAATGCTCCAGCTCCAGCACGGTGTTGATGGCGTCGATGACCTGCACATCGCGAAGGGCTTGTTCCGAAATCATGTTGTTCTCCCACAGCCAGTGCGCCACGTCACACCAGTACCAGAGCGGCGCCGCATCGGCCAACTGGCACGCAGGCGGAGGAAACATTCCCGGTCCGCGCGTTCCAAGAATATATTGATGAACGAGTTGACGGGTGCGGTCAATCCTGCGGGCAATGTCAGCCTGGGTCACCAGGTCGCACACGTCGATGCGGCGCACATCGGCGCCGATTTTTGCGTTCCGAATGTCGCGGATTGCGCTCAAAATCGCCTGCTGGATGGTTGCGGACTTCCGGGAGAAAGTGACAAACACCCTTCCCGACCGCACGGCAAGCGTCGCATCGTCGCAGCCCGCCTTGAACAGGGCATCTTCCACAGCGGGCGTAAGTTCTGATATTCCCGCCAGAACCAGCGTGAATTCATGCTCGCGTTCACATGGTTGCGGGGCGGTCATCGTCATCTCAGGCGCCTTCATGAAAATCGTCCGATTGACCGTGCGGGCAAAGGTCAACTTCCCGCCGGATGTGGCGTGCGTGGTTTTCGGGAACTTGCGGCGTCGACCAGACGCTGATGATACATCCTTCGCGCTGGGCAAAAGGACAAAACAACCTTACCCCAGGCGTGCCCGTTCGATCGTTCCACGCGCCAGCCCGATCTCTCAGCGTATTGAATCGCCAATTCAATCGACCGGTTCGGGTGCCGTGAGCGGGAAATTCGCATGAGCCTACGCGCCTCGTTGACACATGTCAACAGCGCTTACCGCAGCCCTTGATCGACCGCAAAGCTCAAGGGGCTGGTTGCACCGCCGATTCGCCTTTGCGGCTGCGACGGCACCGGGTTTCGAGACCGCGGTGCAACCGTTTGAACGCTGGAATCGCATCGGACGCCGCCGGCGCAAGTGGCGGAACTTCTGGCCGAAATTCCCACCTTCGCCCCTTGGTTCTTGAGGGGTGAACCACTAAAATTCGGTGGTTCGCCCGGCTTCTTGAGGTGCGCTGGCTTGACTCAGGCGTTGCCGGGGGCTGGCGGCAGGGTGTATTCTTTCTGCGCCGATCCGGTGCCTGGTCGCGTTTTTCGCCACAGGGACGCATGCCGAAGGACTTTCTGAAAGACGCCGAAGATTTCTACGACGTGGTCGTGATCGGCAGTGGGCTGGCCGGGTTGACCTCGGCGAATATCCTTGCGCGGGCGGGGCACCGGGTGCTGTTGCTCGAACATCATTACCAGTTGGGGGGCATGGCGACCTGGTTCAAGCGCAAGGGGGGGCACATTTTCGACATTTCGCTGCACGGGTTTCCGATCGGCATGATCAAAAGCTGCCGGAAATACTGGACGGCCGAAATTGCCGATTCGATCGTGCAGCTCAAGGGGATCCGCTTCGAAAATCCCCAGTTCTCCTTGCGGACCACGTTCGACCGCGAAGATTTTACGCGGCTGCTCACGCAAAAGTTTCAGGTCGATCTGGCCACGGTGCAGCGGTTCTTCGATACGGCCCGCAGCATGAACTTTTACGATGATCAATCGCGCACGACGCGGCAGTTGTTCGACGAGTTCTTTCCTGGTCGCAGCGACGTTGTGCGGCTGCTCATGGAGCCGATCACCTACGCCAACGGGTCGACGCTCGACGACCCCGCCATCACCTACGGCATCGTGTTTTCAAACTTCATGAGCAAAGGGGTGTACACCTTCGAAGGCGGCACCGACAAGCTCGTGAGCCAGATGAAAGCCGAAATGGAGCACAACGGCGTCGATCTGCGCATTCGCTGCCTCGTCGAAAAGATCGAACTCACGCGCGACCGCCGCGCCGCCGCTGTCGTCGTCAATGGCCGGCGAATCCGGTGCCGTGCCGTGGTTTCAAACGCCAACCTCAAGGCCACGATTTTTCAGCTCGTCGGCGCCGAGCACCTGGCCAGCGACTTCGTCGAAGAAGCCCGGGCGGTGCGGCTCAATAACAGCAGTTGCCAGGTTTACATGGCATTGAAGCCGGGCGTCGGGTTCGACGATTGCGGCGACCTGCTGTTTCACTCAGAACACAGCGGCTTTGACGCCGAGGCGCTGCTCAGCCGGCAAATCAGCAGCCGCACGTTTTCGTTTTACTACCCCCGCACGCGGCCTGGCAGCGATCGCTACCTCATCGTGTCCTCAACGAATGCCAACTATCGCGATTGGGCCGAATTGAGCGAAGATGAGTACATCGCATCGAAAGCTGACCTGATCGATTCGACCCTGAATTGCCTCGAACAGTATGTGCCGGGCGTGCGCGACAAGCTCGACCATGCCGAGGCTTCGACGCCGCGAACCTTTCAACATTACACGCGGCACCTGCATGGGGCCTCTTTCGGAACGAAATTCGAGGGGCTGAAAGTCAGCAAGGAGTTGCCGCAGCAGGCCCCCGGCCTGTTTCACGCCGGCTCGGTGGGAATCATCATGTCGGGCTGGCTGGGCGCGGTGAATTACGGCGTCATCATTGCCAATGATGTCGATAAATACCTGATGCAGGCCCCAGCCTGACCGCGTCCCTCCCGGCAAGACATGAACCACTTCATCGCCCGCCCCAAAGGAACCTCGCCGTGCCTGCGCTCGACAAGCAACAGATCTGCGCGCTGATTCCGCATCGCGATCCTTTTTTGTGGGTCGATGACGTGGTCGATGTTTCGCCTGCGCGGATCCAGGCCCGCAAACGGGTTTCGCCAGATCTCGAACTCTTTCGCGGGCATTACCCCGGCCAGCCGGTACTGCCCGGCGTCATGCTGTGCGAGGCCGCGATGCAGGCGGGGGCGATCCTGATCGCGCTGCACCCTGAGGGCGCGATTGCCCCCGGCGCGGTGCCCGTAGCGACGCGCATCAACAACGTCAAGTTCCGGCAGATTGTGCGTCCGGGCGACCTGCTCGAAATCGAGGTCGATCTGACCGAACGCCTGGCACAGGCGTTTTACCTGACAGCCAGGATCAAAGTGGCGGGCAAACTGGCAGCGCAACTCGACTTTGCCTGCACCGCCACCGCTCCACCCGAAGCCGGTCGCACCGCACCGTAATGCTGTTGCCCCGCCCGTAACGGTGCAACAGCCACACCGCGGTTGTGCTGGCGCCCCAACCCAATCAGCGACCCGCGGCAACGTCTCCGACCAGCGAAAACAGCCGGGCCTGAACATCAGGCCCGGCTGCGAAAGCATGACGGCGTCGCGCAAACCGCGCAGGTTCGGCGACGCGTCTTCATTTCAATTGTGGTAGCTGACGACGACCGCCCCCCCGCGCGACACGACTTCAACGCGGTACTTGCCGAAGTCGTAACAGGTTTTACAACCGCTTTTGTTCGTAATCACCTTGGGCGGCTCAGGGCATTTCGGCACGCAGATTTCAACGTTGACGCATTTCGCGGGGCAACAGGCATCTTTGCTCGCGCACGGATCTTTGACGCTGACCACCATCGGCACAGAGCACGGTGCAATCTTTCGCACCCAGCGATACGCGACCTTCGGAAACAACTCGCCACGCGGCGGATCCCCCAGGCTGGGGCCGGGCATTGCTCCTTCGGGCAGTGGCGGAGTTGCCAGGGGCACGGGCTGGGCCGCCGGCGCGGGCAGTTCTGGCGCAACCGGCTGACCAGGCGCTTGCAAAACCGCCTGCGGCTCGCCCAACTCGGCAAGAGGCGCAGCCGCCGGGCCGCGCGCAAACAGGCTTGAAGAGCCGAGCATGACCATCAGGGCGGCAGAAATCATCGAGTGTTTTCGCATTTTCATTCTCCTGGCAACGCAGCCGCAATGAACCAGCCCGCCTGCACACGCGGCAGCGACGCAACACGTTAAGCGCAAACGGCCACGCGGCCGTTGCCAATCGACGAGACCGGCTGGTTCACCGGTCCGACGGCACAGGCCCGCGCAACGCGTGCCCTGCCGATCCTGCGTACAAGACCACGCAGGATTTAACGATTGCATGGTATGGGATATTTATGAAAACGCAATCCCACCAATCGTGGCGAAAAACCCGATCGCCCGAGTTCCCTTCCCATTCTCCGGCAAACAGCCCGGTTCGACGCATCGCACCGACAATCGCTTCGCCACAACCGACAGGGGCTTTTTACCTTCCTCAGTCGATCCTGACTTTCAGGCAATTGACGCGGACTTCAGGAAGTTCCCAGGCAGAAAACGCGCGTTGGGGCGATGTGCCTCCGTGGCCGGTCGGGAAACTCACCCATCGAATTCGTGGCGTGATGCAGGAATTGCCGACGACTGGTTCCTGGTAACGCCATGCGGTCTCAACTTTTCGAGGTAGCTGGAGTATAATGAAGGGAACCGAATTTTTCGGGCGCGCCCGAACGGACGCTCCGTTTGCGATTCGCGGTGCCGCCAATGATCGACGAATGAAGTCTCTGGCTGAAAGTCGTCAGATATGCCCCTCATGGCCCGCGGTTCGCTGCCCGACGCGTTGAGCGGTCAGCTCGAAACGTTGCGTGCAAAAGTCCGGCAATGCCTCCTGGTTCGCGGGGTGGGCGTGCTGCTGGCCGTCTTGGCGTGCGGCGTCGGTGTGGCATGTTGCGTCGATTATTGTTTCGACATTCCCCCCGCAATTCGAGTGGCGTTTGCCCCGCTCGTCGCTGTCGCGGGCGCGGTGGTGGTGTGGCGCGGGCTGTGGCGCCCGTGGCGGCGCCCGTTGCCGCTGGCCGAAATGGCGGTTCTCGTCGAACGCGCTCATCCCGAACTTAAGGAGGGGTTGCTGTCGACGGTCGAACTGTGCAGCAGCGATGACCCCGAAGCCTGGCGTGGTTCGCGGCTGATGCGCGAGTTTCTCGCGCGCGAAACGCTCGATCGCACGGCGCAACTCGATTTTTCCGAAGCCGCCGACGCCAGCCGCGCGGGCCGCTGGGCAATTGCCGGCCTGGCCGCCGGGTTAGCGCTTGTCCTTCCCTGGCTGACGGCGCCCGAGGTGGCAAACCTGCTGTGGAGCCGGTTTTTGCATCCGCTTGCCAATCTTGATCGGGCCGACAACCTGTATTTCGAGGTCGCTCAGGGCGACCGCGTCGTGGCCCGCGGCGAAGACGTCACCATTTCAGCGACCGCACACTGGCGCTTGCACCCCGGCCCACTTCCTGAAAACGTCGTGCTGAACTGGTCGCTCGTCGCCGAAGGATCGAACGCGCCGCACAAGCCGGTACATGATGCGCGCCCCATGGCGCCCGACGCCTCGGGCGCATTGACGACAACACTGCCGCACCTGTTTCACGGAATCGACTACGACGTGGCTGCGGGCACCGCCCGGTCGCGCCGGTATCGCATTGACGTGGCAGATCGTCCGGCACTGGCGGCCGTGGCGCTCGACGTGCAGCCGCCGGCCTATTCCGGCCGCCCGGCCCGGGCGATTGATGGCGCCACGGGTGAAATCGCGGTCTTCGAACGGAGCGAGCTTAACTTCCACTTGCAGTTCAACAAGCCGGTCTCCCGCGGTGAATTCACCTGGCTCGACCCCGTGCCTGGCAAAGACGGCGCCAAAGCCGCTTCGGGATCAACCGCCGGCGCGGGCGCCGCAGATCCGCCCGGCCTGCCGCTGGTGCTGTCGAACGATCGTCAATCGGCGCGTTTGCACCTGACGGCCGTACGCAGCGGTGCGTTTGCATTTCGGTTGACTGACGAATTCGGGCTGGCCAACGCGCCCGAACCGTCGCGAATTCTGGTGGTCATTGCCGATCAGCCGCCACACGTTGTCCTTGCCGGCGGGGGCGGACCGCAGGCGGTGCGAGCCAACGATGTCGTGCGCGTCGTGGCCGATGCCGACGACGACGTGGGGGTTGGCGCGCTGGAGCTGCACTTCGAGGTGAATGACAAACCGCGCCCCCTGATGGAAGCGCCAGCGTCAGTGCTGGGCGCAGCGTCTGTGCATCATGAATTTCGCTGGGAACTGTCGAGCCTGGGGCTGAACGATGGCGACAAAGTGATGTATCGCGTGCGCGCCGCCGACGAACGGCCCGTCCCCGGGCCACAAGAAGCCTGGACCGAACCGCGGCTGCTCACGGTCGATCAAGCCGCTCCCCCGCTCGAAAGCCCCGACTTGACCGAGCAGCAGGCCGACTTGAGCCGCGAGATCGCCGCCGCGCAAGCGGAGTTGAATGCGTCGCAAAAAGACGCCGGGCAACTGCGCGACGAGGCCGATCAGGCCGGTCGCAAGGGCGAGGAATTTCAGGGGCAGGAAGCCATCGGAGCGCTGGAACGGCGACAATCGCAAACCCGCGACCACGTCGAACAGGTTGCTGCCCGCCTGGCTGAACGCCCGTTGGCGACGCGTCTTGCCGCCGACGCCGCCCAGGTTGCCCGCCAGGAAGTCGCCCAGGCGGCCGAGCGCCTGCAAGCGGCACAAAAGGAGCGCGACTTGGCGCGAAAACGCGACCAATTGCAGGCGGCAAATGACCAACTGGCCGCGGCGGCCGACAAAATGGCCCAGGTGGGGCGACAATTTGACGAGCAGGCGAAACTAGAACGCGATCTGCTTGCCTTGAACCGGCTGGCCGATCAGGCGCAAAACCTGGCCCAGCAGTTGCAACAACTCGACACGCGCCAGAAAGACGTCAATGCGCGGCCCGCCGCCCAACCGCCCGGTCAACAGGCCGACATCGAACAGCAAACCGCTGATTTGCAAGCCCGACGGCAAGCCCTGGCCCAACAGGTGCAAGACCTGCTCGAACAACACCCGCCATTACTTGACGCGGCGCGGCGCCAACAACTCGATCGCCTGGCCAAGCTTTCTCAACAGGCACGCGACCTGGCGCAACCTGAAGATTTGCTGGCCAAGTCGCTGGCGCAGGCGGCCAAGTCATCGACGCCCGAGGGGGCAGCGAAAACCGGCCCGCCTCAGAGTCAACAGCCCGCGTCACCCGACGATGCGGCGACGCAAACGCAGGCCAGCCGCGAACAGGCGGCTGCGGCCCACGACACGTCGCTGCTGAGCGAGGCCGCCGCCGCGCAACAAAAAATCGCCGACGACGCGGCGCAGCAGGCCGATGCGCAGAAACAGGCGAACGCAGCCAACGCGGCGGCTAAGGCGGCGCAGGCGTTCGCACAGCAGGCAAAGCAGGCGAGCCAGCAAGCCGCCGCCGGGCAAGTGGCCGAAGCG
Source organism: Planctomycetota bacterium (assembly GCA_021781115.1). Lineage (GTDB taxonomy): Bacteria > Planctomycetota > Planctomycetia > Planctomycetales > Planctomycetaceae > JAJXXL01. The sequence goes on along the minus strand of JAJXXL010000550.1, from coordinate 3,132 downwards.
GCACGGACCGCGCGGCAGGCTGCGGCTGCCGCACAGCAGGCGGCGCAGTCCATGAAATCGCCGCCAGCGGCAGACCAAACCGCCGCCAACCCGCAGCGCAAGGCCGAATCACCCGCCGCCCAGCGCGCTGCGACCGCACAAGACTTGGCGCAGCGCCAAGAAGCGGCGGCCAAACAATTTGAACAAGCCGCACGCGATCCGGCAGAGCGGCAGTCGGCGCCACAGCAGGCTCAGGCCGCACTGGAACGCAAGACGGCCGAACTGGCCCAACACATGGCCAATGTCGCCGAGCAAATGGCCCAGCAACCGCTCAATCTGCCCGAGGCCGCCAAACAGGCGCAACAGGCCGAACAGGCCGCCAAACAGGCGGGGCAGTGCATGAAATGCGCCGGCGGGCACATGGGGGCAGGAAACAAGCCCGGTGCGGCCCAAGCCGCGAAAGAGGCGAGCCAGGCGCTGCGCCAGGCGGCGGCCAATGCCGAGCAGGCCGCCGCGGCGACCCCGCAAGCCGATCAGGCCCCGCAGGCCAGCGTTCAAAGCATGACCGCTGCACTTCAGAAATTGAAGGCCGCGGGCGATCAGTTGAGCCCTGCGAATAAAACGAGTGAACCTGCGAATCCTTCCCGCGAAGCTGCCGCTGCCAAGCCCGGTACGTCGGCAGAGTCGAAACCCTCGTCGTCGCAGCCCAATGCTGCATCGCGCGCAGTCAAAACCCCGAGACAGTCTGAAGCATCGAGCGAAGGCAAACCTCCCGGTGAAGGCAAGTCATCGGGTGAGGCCAAACCGGGGAGTGAGGGAAAACCGGGAAGCGCAAACAAGCCTTCCGGCGAAGGCAAGTCATCAGGTGAAGGCAAGCCTTCGGGTGAGGGCAAGCCGGGTGGCGCAGGCAAGCCTTCGGGTGAAGCTGGCGAAATGGAATCGCCTGCTGGAAAAAGTGAAAGCAGTCTGGCCGGTGCTGCGCGCAGCATGCTCGAAGCCGCGCGGGCTTTGGCTCAGGCGGGCCAAAATGCCCAAGCAGCGCCGAAGCCCGCATCGAGCAGCCCGCCGGAACAACGCGAACCGTCAGACAGCGACAGTCCTGCAAAGGGCGGCGACGGCTCAGGCAGCCGTGCCCCAGGCCATGCCGAAGTGGCACAGATCGATGCCGAATTGCAAAAGCAAACTGGCCGCCGCTGGGGCGATCTGCCCGGGAACCTGCAAACCGAAATTCTGCAAGCCGCCGCGCGCAAGACCAATGGTGATTACGCCCGGCTGATCAAGTCGTACTTCAAGTCAATCGCCCAAACGCGCAAGCCTGCGGCCCGCACGCCGACTACAACGCCTGAAAACTGAACCATGAACACCACAAAGAAAGGTCGTTCGGCGGTGCCGTGTCCGCCCCGGGTTCCTTGGGCAACTTGCCTTTTGGCGGTGGCCCTGCTGGCAAGCGGTGACCGCCCCGCAATAGCCGACGCAGACGCGCCCAAGCCCGATGTCAAACGTGACGCCGAAGTCGACCGGGCCGTTTCCCGTGCGACCGACTACCTCTTCGCGCAACAACTGCCGTCAGGAGCGTGGAGGTCAGACCAGTACGGCGAAATGACCTCCATGACGTCGTTGGCGCTCATGGCCTGCCTGGCCGCGGGAATTGTTCCCGGCGAAGGCCCGCATGCCGCGAACATCGATCGGGCGGTTCGCTGGGTGCTCGACCACCAGCGCGACGACGGGATGCTGATCGACCACGTCAGCCACGGCCCGATGTATTGCCACGGAATCAGCACGCTCATGCTGGCGGAAGTCGCGGGCATGACGCCACGCGACCAGAACGAACCGGTGCGCAAGGCGCTGGAACAGGCGATCAAGGTGATTCTGGCGGCACAAGACCGGCCCAAGCCGCAACATCAGGCGGGTGGCTGGCGTTATCAGCCCAACAGCGGCGACAGTGACCTGAGCGTTACTGGTTGGCAATTGCTGGCCCTGCGGGCCGCCCGAAACATCGGTTGCGATGTGCCCGCCGAAAACATTGACCGTGCCGTGGCCTACGTCAAGCGTTGCAGCGTGCGCGGCAATCATGGGTTCGGGTACCAGCCGGGCGACGGGGCCACGGCCGTCCGCAGCGGGACAGGCATTCTTGCCCTGGAAATCTGCGGCGAACACCACGCCCCCGAATCGCTGGGCGCCGCCGAGTTCATCCTGCACAACCCCCTGCGCTACGAGGAGAATTTTTTCTTTTACGGCGCGTATTATTGCGGCCTGGGAATGTTTCAGATCGGCGGCGCCAGTTGGGAGACCTCCCGCGATTCGCTGTATGCACAACTCCTGACACGGCAAGAAGCCAACGGAAGCTGGCAGGCAGCCAACGGCGGCGAACTGGGCGTGGGCCGCAATTACTCGACGAGCATGGCCGTGTTGTCGCTGACGGTCGAGTACCAGTACCTGCCGATTTACCAACGATAGCCCCGAGCGAATCGGTACGGCTCAGTGCACTCCATTGTTGTATGCGTCGTGGTGCAAAATGCGATACCGCGGGAATTCAAACGCGCACCTGATGGCGACCGTCCACCTGCCGGAGTTTTCAGAAATTCGTCAGCGAACTCCTGGCATCGATGAATCAGCATGTCGTGGTTGCGTATTGCTCTCATTGACATGCCGATGACGTGCCGACAATAATGAGGCAAGGGAGTTGCAATGTCGCTGGATCTGCCGAACTCGATGCTGTCATTGGTGCTGATATTGACGCAACTCATTTCGGCGTCGACGAATCCGTTTTTTCTCTGTGTTTCCGACGATGGGGCAATTTGCGTCGATTTTGGCGCGGCAGGTTGCGCGTGCGGGCATCACGACCCATCAAACGTGGGCAGTCGCGAACGGTGTCTGGGTGGTCGCTCGACGATGAGTGGCCAGGTCCATGAACACGACGAAGATGCCCTCTGTGTGGTAACGACGGGCCGGTCCGATTGCGACTGCGTGCATTTGCCGATCACGATCCAAAGCGGGCCGGCGATTCGGCCAGTCAGCAGCATTCGACTTTCAGACGTCATCGCCGCGATACCCGCGGCCGTTGGCGTTTCATGCATCGCGCCGGGGCAATCGGCGTGCGTTTCCGGGGGCTGCCGGTTGGAAGCTCGCGCATCGGTGCTCGACGCTCTGAGC
>JAJXXL010000580.1 GCA_021781115.1 Planctomycetota bacterium | reverse complement strand
GCTCGCGGGTGAAACAGATGACGCCAATGGAGCCTTGCGGTTGAATCAGCGGAATCACCAGCGCCGCGCTGACCAGGCTCGTAATGCCCAGCGGCTCGAGATCGAGTGGGCTCAGGTTCATCGCATTCTGCACGGCCAGCCCGGTTTCTGCCAGGATCTGCTGCTGGACCAGCATCTGTTCGTGAATGCCCGGCGGAAACGGCTTGCCGCTCCGCGTCAGCGGTTTCAGCGGCGCCGCACTCGACGTTGCCGAAAGGAACAGCGCCGAATGATCGGCCCCGAGTTTTTCGGTGAATTGCCGCATGAATTCTTCGATCATTCGCAGCGGCGAGTTGAATTCGCGATCGGCAATCGCCCGCAATTGCAGCATTTCATTCGTGCACTTCAATTGCAGTTGCTGCGAATCGAACGCGTGCTTGTCCTGCAACCGGTACCCCAGGCTGAGCATCATCCGTTCGGCAAGTTCGATCTGCTCGCGCTGGTCGACTCCCGCCGGAAACAGCGACGTCGTCATCAACACGCCCTCCAGCGTGTTTCGCGGGCCGACCGCCAGAAGTACCACCTGGCGAACCTTCGCCCGGTCGTCTCCCGCCAGATTGGTCCACAAGCTGGTCGACAACAGCGTCGATCCCTCGAGCACCATGTTGCGACGTTGCCTCAATTCGCCCAAAACCTTTTCATCGATCGACAACCGCCGGCATGACACCGGCGTCAACCCGCGGCTTTGGACGATGGTCAGCGTCGCCCCCTGCACTTTGGCAAACACGGCGAATCCGTTATCAGCGTGCGGCGCAAACCGGCGCAGCAACATCGCCAGGGCCTTGTCGCATTCGGGCTGCGTGATGAATTCGCGTAACACGCGGTTTTCAAACCGCGTCAGGCTGCGGTCCTTTTGCACGAGGTTCAGTGCTGATTCCAACTGGCTCAATTCGTCCTGAAACGTTTCGGCCTGCTTTTGAATGCGGCCCACGCGCAACAGGTAAATCACGTACTGCAACAGGCACACAAGCGACAGAAACACAATATTTCCGCTGGCCGCCGTCGTATACCCGGCCGCTTCCCAGTCTGAAAAAATCAACGAGGTCAATTTCGGCTCCTCATGCTGCGTCTGGGCGCGGCCGATCGTGCGGCGATTGCCCCGATTCTGGTGAACGCGCTCGGTGCGAGTTGCTGATGCCGACCCGGCAAACCTGGCCCGTCACGCCAGTCGGTCGAACTCGTCGTCGATCAGGTTCCTCTGCAACCGTAGCATGTTTTTCACCGGGTTTTCTGGGCAAATCCTGAAAATGTGATGTAGAGATTTCGCACCACGTTGCAGCAACGAAACACAGCCGACTCAGTCGTTTCAAACGCGACTTGCCGTAATCGCAATCAAGAACAGGAGTTGTGAAAACAGCCCGTCAATGGGCCCGTTGGCACCCGGTTTGCCTTGGAAGGCGGCGGAGCATCGCGCCCCCTGCGCCATCCCGCCTTACCCACGCCGAGGACACTCCTTGCATCTCCTGCCGACGCTTGAACTCACGGCCCAGATTTCTGCTCACAGCCCAGCCCTGATTGAGTCGGGCATGCCGTTGTGCCGCGAACAATTGAATCGCTACTGGAGTTACTCCAAGGCCCGCGAACGCAAATGGGCGGCGGGCCTCGATGCCTTTCGCGTGCGGCTGCACGCCGCCGACGCCGACGGCCGCGACGCCATTTGGAACGAGGTCGAACCCAGCCTGGCCGATGTCCTGATCAGTGAAATCGTGACGCGCGTCTGGGGCGCGATTTTAACCGCCTGCGATATGCGCTCGGGCGAAACCGAAGGCGAACCTGTCGCCAGAAACGTCTTGGCCGGCCACCTCGAGATTTGCCGCCGCGTATTGCAATTCCTCGTCGACGCCCCCGGTGTCAACGTCGAGCAACTCGCGCGCATTGATCGGCTGCGGCGGCGTACCGAACGCTGGACCGACCTATTGCTCGGGCATGTCGTGCATTCTTATGGCGTGTGCGACTTTGCCGTCGACCCCGCCCGCGCGCTCGATTTCGGCACCGGTCAGGTGGCCGAAACCGGAAGCCCAACGGCCCGACTTTCCTGGCAATTTCTGTCGATCGGCCTGCGAGCGGCCTTTCCCGACCTGCCGGCAACGCCAGGCGTGGCCGAACGCCTGCGCAACGAAATCGTCAAATCAATGCTCGCCGGTTTTCCTCCGGCAGCGTTCGATGCCAATGGCGTCTTCGAATCGCCGTACCTGCACAGGCTGCGACAGAGCAGCCTCGCCCCCGAAACGCCGGCAACCAGAGGCTGGCCTGGCTTGCCCCCGCGGCTCGTCGATTCGCCCCTGCCCCTGGCGAATCGACCCCTGAAATTCTGACCGGTGCCGGGGGCAACCCGTCTCCCCCGGTTATTGCTTCTGTTGGCGACGATAGTATCATCACGGGGGGACGCAGCAGATGTGCTGGCATTCTGGCGGACCACCCCGTCGAAGCAATTCCAACTCGGCCGGAGGAGTTAATGATGTTTGGCGTCGGACCCGCTGAACTGCTGGTGTTGTCGCTGACATC
>JAJXXL010000163.1 GCA_021781115.1 Planctomycetota bacterium | reverse complement strand
CCAGATCCAGGTCGCCGTCGTGGTCCAAGTCGATCAAGGCCGTTCCGAACCCCGTATACGGAAAACCGGCGTCAGCCAGGCCCTTCAGGGCGGCGGCTTCTTCGAAGCTGCCGCGACCGTGGCTCAGGTACAGTGCATTCGCCTCGCCCGAAAGATGCGTGACGAACAGGTCACCCCGACCGTCTGCGTTCAAGTCGCCCAAGGCAATGCCCATATTGGCTTGTGCCCGGCCCTGGGCGTCGGTGGCCACCCCGCGCTGCACGGCCTCGTCGCGAAATGTACCGTCGCGCTGATTAACCCACAGGAAGTTTGGGGCGCTGTCATTCGCCACGAAGATGTCGGGCCAGCCGTCGCCGCTGAAGTCAGCACACACAACCCCCAGGCCAGGCCCGCGTAAACTGGCAATTCCCGCAGGCAGGCTGACGTCGCGAAAGCGCACGCGATCACGGCGGCCGCTGGCCACCTGCACCGCGCCGGTTTCGTTGTGGTAGAGTTTCGCGGGCGTTCCCGAAAAATTCTGTGGATGGCAATAATCCTGGTCACCACGCGGGGTGATGCAGGCGTGGTCGACGTCATACGCGACATAATTGACCACCACCAGATCGAGCCAGCCGTCGCGATCGTAGTCGAGAAAACTGCATGATGCGCCCCACAGCGGGTTGTCGATGCCGGCGGCCAGCGTGACATCGCGAAAAGTCGCGTCGCCACGGTTCAGAAACAGGCGATCGGGGCCGTAATTACTCACATAGAGATCGGGGAAGCCGTCGTTGTTGACGTCGCCCGCTGCAACCCCCATGCCCGTATCGGAGGTTTCCAGCCCTGAGCCGGCCGTCGCATCGCGAAACTGCCCGGCCCCGTCTTGCAGGTACAACCGATGCGTCGCCGCCCGGCCCGGTTGCGGTTTGAAATTGGCGGGTCGCGCCGCTGAATTGACGAAGAACAGATCGAGGTCGCCGTCTTGATCGACGTCGAGCAGTGCACATCCGGCCCCCATGATCTGGGGAAAGAAATAGTCGCCAACCGGCCCCGCATCGTGCATAAAATCGAGGCCCATCTCGAACGTGGCTTCGGTGAAATACGCACCGTGCGAATGACCTGCCGGAATTGGTGCGGGCCGTAAATGAACCGGCTCGCATCGCCAGCGCGCCGCAGCAACAATGCCGACGAGCGCCAGCAATAACCCGACGCCCAGCGCCGCGATGAATAAAGACGGTTTCAACCGGGTGGTTCGCATCATGTCGACGAGGTGCGGCGGGGCGTTGAGCGCTCGCGGCCTTTGACTGCATACCTCACAAGAATGTTTTCAGGCGGCGCGTGGCGAAACCTGCGTTTGCCATACCGCGTAGACATCGCGGCGGCACTACTCCTTCGTCAGCGAAAAGTCGATTTTCTGGTCGCGTTTGTCGCTGACGTCGGCTTTGAGCTCTGTCTGCTCCAAATCGCTGTATTTTGCAGGCAACGCCTGCTGCACCAGCCCCTGTTTTTTTAATTGTTCAATATCAATGCCGTCTTCGAGCACGGCGGCGGTTCCATCGGGTTTGGCGTAGTATTCGATCGTGACCTTGTACGGGCCAGGAACGGCCCCCTTGTTCACCGATTGCACCAGTTCGTATTTTCCCTGCGCATTCGTGATACCGCTGCACGGATTCATTTTCGTCGCGTCGGTTGGCGTAAACTGAATCGTTGCGTTGGCCAGCGGCGCACCGGCCAACGTGACCGTACCGGTGACGGGCACAGTCTTCGGTGCGTCGGCGGCGCCATTGCCACATCCTGCCAATGCGAAAATCGCCAAAACCGCCGCCACGGTCGCGTCTATCGACAATCGAGAGTTCATGGTCACGCGGTCCTGGTTGACATTCGGGTGTGCTGTCGCGGCCAGCGGAATGCCTGGCCGAAGCCGGCAGGGCGTTTTATCGCAGTCGGTAGCTGGCCCGTGCCGCGGCGTGCGGGGCGGCGTCAGTAGCTGCCGATGACGTTGCCGTCCTGAATTCGATTGAGCCATTGGAAAATGGCAGTGTAGTTGACGTTGTCACTGATGAATCGCACGCTGCCATCGCCCATCAGGAATTGACCGCCGCCAAAATGGTAGCTGCCAAATCCCCAGGCGTACTGACATAAATACGCTGGGCTTTTTGGGCATGTGTTGAAGTTGCCGTCGACAGTAAATCGAATGTCATTGAGCGGCGTATAGCCATGGCAGCAGGTATGCACGCCCGCGCCCCAATAGGGCCCAAAGGCCGCCGACGTCGCCTTGATTTGCTTGCTTTCGCCCACCAGGATCGTGTTACTCGAACCGTCGGTAATGTCGCCAAGCCGGCAGGCGCCGTCGTTGCCGAACGCCCCCAGGTTTTGTGTATTCGAGATATTTGCCTGGTATGTCGATGAATAGTCATCGAACCCGCCCGCCGAAAACAGGTAACTGCTTCTCCGTACGCTGTTGGCTTCGTAAAAGCCCGATGAGTTCGGAGCATTGACATACAACGGCTCATTGGCCGGGTCGCTGGGGCAATTGAAAATGTCGAGCTTCGTCGAGTAAATCGCCTGGTTGGTACTGCTAGTCTTGACATTGCCGGCGTAGGGGTGCCCATAGGGGTTCGAAACGCTCGACGGAACCAGAAAATTGTACTGGTTGTACATTGGGGCGTTGTCGAGGTACGGCAGCAGCAGCACCCACCCCGTCGTGTTTTGCGTGACATAGCCGGGCGGGGGGGCCTGCATTCGCCCCGAGCCAATCAGCGCCGGCGGGAACACGTTCAGGCTGCCATGATAGTTGTGCAGCGCCAGCCCGATTTGCTTCAGATTGTTCTTACATTGCGACCGCCGGGCCGCCTCGCGGGCCTGCTGCACCGCCGGCAACAGCAGCGCCACCAATACGGCAATGATGGCAATGACCACGAGCAGTTCGATCAGGGTGAACCCGCGGCGAAGCGCGAACTTGAACTGACGGAGCATGGCCGACTCCTCTTGCAACAATCAGCGAAAGGGAAAAAATCCAACCGGCCAGAGGTCGAGAGACTGCCGACCAGCGCAAGCTACCCGAAAATAACCCGCGAGGCCGAGCGGCTGATGAGTTCGCGGGATGAAAGTTGTTGCAATAACAATGCTTCTAACAATCGCCGGCCGGTTTGGCAACCAAAAACTTACGAATTCGAAAGCGACCAGCCCGGTTGCAAGCAACGGCCGTCCGGCGCAGCGCATCGCGGCTGATTGAACCGCTCGCGGTCAAGGGCGGTGGCAATCGATGACTTCGTGGTCGTCGTAATAACTGTCGTCGACCGGATAGTTGGCAAACGAAATGGAGTAGGTCCGCTCGAACCAGCGGCGGATGTCGGGCAGGGAAGCGGGATCGAATTGCGGCGCCACGTGCAGCAGCCGGCCTGTCGGCGCCTGGCGAATTTCGCCCTGCTCGAACACGATTTCTCCGTGATGGATGACGCACCGGGGCAATTCGAACATCTGCTGAATGTCTGGCCCCGGGGTGTAAATGGTCACGTCGCCGTCGGCGCCCGGGCCGAGGTGCCCCTTGCGATCGAGGCCCAGCATGCGGGCCGGTGCCGCACGCGTGACAATGGCAATTTCGTACAGCGTGTACTCACGGTCGAGGTCGCCCAGGACGCAGTTATCGCGGACCTGCGGCGGCACGCGGGCGAGCGCTTCTTCGCGGCGGTCACGATGCATGAGCAGCGCGATGATTTCAGGATATGCCAGAAAAGACGCGCCGTTGGGGTGATCGGTGCTCATGGCCACACGCCACGGGTCTTGCATCAGCAGGTACCATTCGAGGCCGATCGCCCACTGCAGGGCATGCACGTGGCTCTTGTTCTGGTAGCGGATGGGCACAATGCCGCAGCCCGCTTCCTGTTCGGTGTCTGAAGAAAACCATTTGCCCCCGTAAATCTTGTGTAAAAAGTAACCGAGCGGGCCATCGCCCGTCATCGAAATTGTATCGCCGAACATCACCTGCCCCACATCGACCGTCAGATTGTCGTGGGCATTCACGTATTCGGCCAGCGTCGCAGCCTCTGAGCGAAACGTGCCCTGATCGTCGGGGTCGCCACCGTAGCTGTGAAATTGAATGTGCGTCAGATGCGCCCGCCGCCCCTCGAGCGCCTGCATCGTCGCGAGCGTCGTTTTCCAGTTGCCAGGCAAACCCAGGTTATTGCAATGAATATGCACGGGGTGCGGCAACCCCAACTCGACCGCCGCCTGCGCCACATGCGTAATGATCTGGCGGGGGGTCACGTCGAAATGACTGACGACGGAATCGAGGCCGGCGGCGTCGCCCTGGCCCGATTTCCAGATTTCGACACCACCGGGGTTGACGATTTTTGCACCGTAACCGCCGGTTGCGCCAATCAGCCAGCCGAGGTAATCGCGCAGCCGCCCGGGCTCTTTGGCGCGTACCTGATCCATGACATAATGATTGTTGCCGACGAGCACCAGAAAGCCCTTGTCAATGATCGGCGTGTCATGAAATTCTTCGTGGGCATGACGCGCGGCCAGCGGCGGAATCGCCGCGTCGAACGCGGTCGTATAACCGAGGCCGGCATACTTGTACCCGGTGGCAAAGGTACTGGGCACGCTGCCCAGCGTGCCCGATCGCGTTTGCGGCGTGCGCAGGACTTTCGCGGCGAGCCGTTTGCTTTCGGGCGTGATCTTGCGGGCCACATTGACTTTGGGGCCGGCAATATGGCAATGCATGTCGACCCCACCGGGCATGACCACCAACCCTGTGGCGTCAAGAACCCTGTCGGGTGGGCGCGCTGCCGCGGGCGGGGCCACGACGATACCCTTTTCGATCCAGACGTCGCGAATTTCGCCGTCGATGCCGTTCCGCGGGTCATACAGCCGCCCGCCAGCGATTTTGAGCAGGCTCACGGCGCCGCCATTCGCACAGCGCGCGACGGCAGCGGGTTGCCAACGGCCATCGCTTCCAGCGCCAGCAGGCGGTGTTTGAGCCTGACCCCTTGCGGCGCCGAATAACCACCCAAGCCGCCTTGGGCACCCACCACGCGGTGACACGGAATGACCAGCGGAATTACATTCGATGACATCACCGTGCCCACGGCGCGGGCCGCACGTGGAAACCCGGCCTGTTCGGCCAGCTCACCGTATGTCACGGTCGCCCCGAACGGCACCGCGATCGTTAATTCGAGCACGCGGGCCTGAAACGGCGTCCGCGCCTCAAGGTGCCGCGGAATATCGGAAAGGTCGACAACCGCTCCGCTGGCATAAATTTCCAGCCGCTGGCGCAAGTCGGGCGACCAATGGCGGTCGCGGATTTCTCCGGCGTACGCGAGGTGCAAAGCGCGGCGGGCGGCGTGTTCGTTCGCATGCCCCAATGTCAGCCGGCAAAGTACACCCTGGCGACCGGCAACGCCGATCCACCCCAGGTCGGTGCGAAAAATCGACGCTTCCCAAACGGCGGAATTCGCGGATTTGAGCGAACCCGACGATTTGCCACTTTGAAACATGTTTCGCGACTCCTTACAATGCAGGCATGAATCTTTAAGGTCGCACTGCGATGTCGTGCATGATAAACTGAATTGATGCGGTTGTCTGCCGAACGCCGCGATTCATCACTCAACCTCAAATGGACCAGTCGGGTGAACTTGGCAGCGTGGCGTACCGGCCAATAATGGGCGATCCAGACAAGGTTCCCGAAGCTGCACTGTGCCGCGAATCGCCAGGTGGCATGGTTTCGACAGCGCGAAACTGGCGCCCCCTTGCAGGGATCAATAGATGATTGACTTTAGCACCCTCGCGGATGATTTTTACGTCAATATGAACCTCAACACCGAAATGGCCCTGCCCGCGGCACGAGAGACGGTGCTCGGTTTCTTCGAGCGGGTTCAAAAGACGTACCCCACGATGCGAAATTTTTATGCCCGCGAATCGGGCGACTTCGTGCTCGAAGAAGACAAGGAACCCGGTCATTACCGCTGGATCACGATTGAATCGCGCCGCGTGTGCAGTGGGTATGTCAACCCCCCCAGTATTGCCGCCGCCCTCGAACAGCACCGGCTCGTGCTCGAACTGATCCCCTATATGCTGTCGGTCAGCCCGCTCGATTGCGAGGCGCTCGACTTCATGATGGGGTTCGATTACGCCTACCGGGGCAATCACGACGCCCTCGTTGCCGAAGCCTTGGGCACCGGCCCGGCGTTTGAAGGATTGCTGGATATCCCCGGATCGCTCGTCATCAATTTTGAACCTGCGCTCACGGTCTGTCTCGATGAAACCTGTCGCCAGCAGGCGCGGTTGATGATCGAAACCCGCACAAACGCCTACCATGTGCGGCGCGGCGAGTTTCCAGAAGACCAGATCAGCGTGTATTTCACAGTGCGGCAATATGGCAGCCTCGAACCAGGCGCATCGTTTGAAGACACCCTGAATCAGCTCCGCCAGCACCACGAACGGTTTCTGCAACAGCACGTCATTGACCAGGTTCTGCGTCCCTTGGCCCAGGCGATTTCGGCGAAATAACGCGCGCCGCGCCGTGGTCGCCACAGGTCACCGTCCACGGCGGCACGCCCTGATGCCGCTCGCTGAATGATCGAACTGCGCTCGACGCAGCGCTACACCTGAAATGATTCGCCCCGTTTCGGAATGATCGGGGGCGTGTCGCAATAATCACCCAGCAGCCCCGCCAGCCCTTGTGCCGCCGCGGGCTCGCCGTGCACCAGAAACCCCTGCCCCACGCCCGTGTGGGCAGCCAGGTGTTCAAACCACCATTTGAAGTCGTGCACATCGGCGTGGCCTGACAAGCCGTGCAACACTTCGACCTGCGCCAGCAGCGGGTACTCGCGATCGTAAATTCGCAGGCGGGGCTGCCGTTCGGCGATCCGCCGCCCCAGCGTGTTTGCTGCCTGGAACCCGATCAAGACCACCGCATTATTCGGGTTCGAAGCACAATGCTTCAAATGGTGCAGCACTCGCCCACCTTCGCACATGCCGCTGGCGGCGATCACGGCCAGTGGCCCCCGCCGATGGTTTAGCGCCATGCTTTCCTGTTGCGTCGTCACATAGGTCAGCGCCGGAAAATTGAAGGGGTCGGCGTCGGCCTGCAGCGTTTGCCGCACGGTGTCATTGAGCAGGTCGGCGTAGCGGCGATAGACGGTCGTCAGGCGGTTCGAAAGGGGGCTGTCGACGAACACTGGCATGTCAGGCAGTTCGCCCGCATTGGCCAGTTCGTTCAAGAAAAACACGACTTGCTGTGTGCGGCCCAGGCTGAATGCAGGAATGATCACTTTGCCTGCGATGTCGGCGGCCCGACGAAAAATCCTGAGTAATTCGACTTTCAGGTCGCCCGGCGGCGCATGCACCCGATTTCCGTAGGTCGACTCGGTTATCAGAATGTCGCAGCCGTTGACGAGTTCGGGGTCGCGCAACAGCGGCAAGCCACGCCGGCCCAGGTCGCCCGTAAACACGACGCGGCGGGTTTCGCCGCGTTCGGCGAATTCGAGCTCGCTGATTGCCGACCCCAAAATGTGGCCCGCATCGCGCAGCCGAAATCGCAACCCGGCAAACGGCGTGTGCCATTTGCCGTACCGCACCGGCTCCATCAGCCGGGCCGTTTGTCTGACATGCTCTTCATCGAACAGCGCGGGCAGTTTCGGTGCATGCTGCGGCTGCTTGCGGGTCAGGTACCGCATGTCTTCCGCCTGAATGCGCAGGCTGTCGGCGAGCATGATTTCGGCGATTTCGGCCGTGGGGGCAGTGCAATAGATCGGGCCGCGAAACCCCTTGCGGAATAAGCCGGGCAGATTCCCACAATGGTCGATATGCGCGTGCGAAAGGATGACCGCATCGAGATCCGCCGGGTTGAACCGAAACCCCTGATTGCGAAAATATGCTTCAGCGCGACTTCCCTGAAACAAGCCGCAATCGAGCAGGATCTTCAGCCGCCCGCATTCCAGCAGATGTTGGCTGCCGGTTACTTCCCCCGCGGCTCCGCAAAACGTGATTTTCATCGTGAATTCGCACTCCACGTTACTCGCCCGCTGCGTGATTTGATCGTCGACCCTATCCGATCAACCCGTCGCAATTTTACGCAAACTGTTCTTTTATCACATCCTGCCAGGGCGTGTTGAAACAAGAAAACATTAACTCATTGCTATATAATAGGTTATGAAATCCATGTTGACCAACGCAAAAAACGGCCCCTAAAATTGATAGCTGAAGCCACCGGGTGACTGAAATCGACGCTCGCGGTGGAGATTCACGCGTTTTCTCTCAAGTCGGCTCTCGGGTTATAACGATTTCGTTCAATATCCGGTTCGGGCAAACTTTTGCGCGACAACGTGACGAACGCCCCGCGACCACAGGGAGACGAAACCGAAACCCGGGCGGTATTGCCCTTACGAAATGCCTGCGCGCGAGACGAGTCGTGCCGCACGACGCCCGCTTCCCGCGCTGCGAAATCACTCGCCGAGCGTGAAAGGAGCCGTAACCATGGTTGCCGTCGTCAAGGGGCCCGAGGCTCTGCAGCAACTGTTCGCCGCGTTGACCGAACACACGTTTCAGGTCGACTTGGGCATTGCCGACCCCCCGCTGACCGACTACATCGCAGCCATGTTGCTCAGATTCGTGCGAACGGACGTCATCTTTCGTTTTCGTGACACATTGGGGCGGCAGTTGGAGGAAGTCGCAGAGATGATGCTCGAGGCCCAGCAGCGGCAGGGCAAGCCACGTCGCGAGCTTTACCGGCATATCGGCGATTTCACGTTGTTCTGGACCGGGCTTTATCCCGAGGCGCTGCGTCATTTACAATCGGGCGACACGAAGGACCACCTGCTCGACTATCTCGAACAGGGTAAACGCTCGTATTACATTGCCAGCACGTTCGACGACGAACCGTACCGCGACGAAGCCCCCGTGCTGCGACGTTTGAGCGAAGAGTTCGAACTGTGCAGCGTTGGCCTGCACCAGGTTCGCAAAGAGTGGGAAAAGCCAATGAGCGCCTGGGGCGACGCGAACCAGGCGGGGTAAATCGAGGAATTTCAGACCGCCATGCATGCCCCCTTCTTGCAACACCTTCGCGACCAACTCGACGGCATTCGGGAAGCGGGCACTGAAAAACGCGAACGGAGCATTGCCACGCCGCAAGGCTCTCACATTCGCGTCGGCAACGGACCGCCCGTCCTCAACCTGTGCGCCAACAATTATCTTGGCCTGGCAAGCCACCCCGCAGTCATCGCCGCCGCGCATGCTGCTCTCGACCGCTGGGGGTACGGTCTCGCTTCAGTACGGTTCATTTGCGGTACGCAAAACCTGCACCAGGAACTCGAAACCCGCCTGAGCCTGTTTCTCGGAACTGAGGCGTCGATCTTGTACAGTTCGTGTTTCGACGCCAACGGGGGGCTGTTCGAAACCCTGCTCGGCGAAACCGACGCCGTCATTTCCGATGAACTCAATCACGCCAGCATTATCGACGGCATTCGCCTGTGTAAGGCCCGCCGCTTTCGCTACCGCAACAACGACATGGCCGACCTCGAAGCAAAACTGCGCGAGGCGACTGCGGGCGGGGCCCGTTTCAAGATGATTGCCACCGACGGCGTGTTTTCCATGGATGGCTACATCGCCAACCTGCCCGACATTTGCGATCTCGCCGACCGATACGACGCGCTGGTCATGGTCGATGATTCGCATGCCGTGGGCTTCATGGGGCCCACCGGCCGCGGTACGCACGAGCACCACGGCGTCATGGGGCGGGTCGATGTCATTACGGGCACACTCGGCAAAGCCCTGGGGGGCGCCAGCGGCGGGTATACGAGCGGCCGCCGCGAAATCATCGACCTGTTGCGGCAGCGTTCGCGGCCATATCTGTTTTCGAACACACTCGCCCCGTCAATTGCCGGTGCATCGCTCAAAGTGCTCGAACTTTTGAGCCAATCGACCGCACTCCGCGACCGGCTGATCGCCAACACGTTGTCTTTTCGCGGCGCCCTGGCCGACCGCGGCTTTGACGTAGTGCCCGGCACGCACCCGATCACGCCGCTCATGCTGGGCGACGCGGCCCTCGCGGCGCGCTTTGCCGACGCCATGCTGGCGCGGGGCGTGTATGTCGTTGGCTTCTCCTACCCGGTCGTGCCCTTGGGCAAAGCCCGCATTCGTACGCAGATTTCGGCCGTGCACACGCCCGAGGATCTGGAATTCGCCATTGAAGCATTTACTGCCGTTCGCCGCGAATTGACTCCGATCGATTAAAGCCCGGTTCGAACAGTCCACCGTTCGGTTCACGGTTACACTGCAGCCTGCCGGATGCAGTTCACCGAAATCACAGTGTCGCGCACCAGTCCCGCGCCGGCCGAGCATGTGTTCGACGTCTGAATCGACCCGCACAGCCCCGGCGGGCCTTGGTTTGGGGCAGAGCGCGTCATTCTCGACCCCACGGTCGATGGCCTCTTTTATTTTGCAGTCAACCATGAAGGACGCCGGTGGCCGCACCAAGGGCGATTCCTCAAAATCGAGCGGCCCGTGTCGCGTCGAATACACCTGGGTCTCTGAGGCAACCCAAGGCGCCGAATCGATCGTGCTGGTGACGTTTGAACCCCACGGCGGGCAAACGCACGTCACGCTCACGCAATCGAACGTGCCTGATGACGAACTGGGGCGGCGGCACGAAGACGGCTGGAATTGGGTGCTGTCAATGTGGGCCGAACGGTTTGCAACGCACGGGTAGAACTGATACACCGCGACAGGAGAAATCCCGAAATGGAACGGCCACCTGCCCGTTCGCCGTGGCTCACGCCGCTGGCCTGGTCGCTTTTGTCGCTGTTGGCGTTGCTCGTATTCGAACTGACGGCCGAGCCGGCGATTTCATCGGCCGTCTTATGCAGCAAGTTCGGCTGGAACGACGCGCAGACCGGGATCTGGCTCTGGCGGAACGACTCGAAAGCCGGCCGGGGCGCAGCGTGCCTGTGGTTTTCGCTGATGATTGCTGTCTGCCGCATCAGTTTCGCCACGGTGGCGCTCATGGTTGCCATGTTCGCTGGCCTCATCGTCATCGCACACTTTGCACCTGGCGGTGCGGGTGGTTTTCCCGCGCCGGCAGGGTTCTTCGCCACGCAGTTTTGCGTCCTGGCCGTGACGGAAATCCTGATGGTGCTGTTTGCCCTGCCGGGCTGCGTCATCGCGCACTGGCACAATTTGCAAGTTTGGATCAGCCCCGCGCTGCACCGCTCGCGTTGCCGGGGAGAATGGCCTCCAGGGCGCGATTATGCCGCCGATCGCATTAACCTCGCTGACGCCGTCCTGTTGTTTTCCGTCGCCATAGGCGTCAGTTTTATTGCGGGCGTCGCAATCCTCCTGATTATGGAGTTGCAACTGCCTGCGGTGCCCGTTGTGGCTCTTGCGGTCGTCGCTGCAGCCGCGTTTGTCCGACTTTCGCGGGGCGTCACGGCGACGCATTTCGCAGCCTGCTGGCCGCACGCCGAATGGGCCGATTTGATAGGGCGATAATCGCCCGGTTGCTGCCGGTGGTTGGCACAGTCGGTGCGCACGCCGCACGGGGTTTCTCTTACGCAGTTTCCGGTGGTCAATTGGCGGTCGGTGCGCCGCGGTCAGGCTCAACGCGCGGGCGCGGTTGACAAATTGCTTTGTCGACATGTGCGACGCCCCCCGCAATGCGGCAAAACACGGCTTGGTCTTGACCCCGCGTGCGATTTTGCGGTAATCAAGCGCCCGAAATGAACGGTGCAATTGCGTTTTCGCCCCGGCCGTATGGGCGGGCGGGGCGTGTGGCCAAGCCGGGCTCGGATTATTCGGAAACGAGCGCAGTGTGGGATGACGACCTTCGACCGCTACCTGCTCGGCCGGTACGTGCACGTGTTCGTCGTGTTCTTCGTCGCGCTGTTTGGCTTGTACGTCATTTTCCATGCGTTCACGAATTCCGACGAATTCATGGACCCCAAAAAGGGAACGCTCGAAGTCCTGCTCGACATGGGCCGGTTTTACAGTTATCGGTCGAGCCAGTTTCTGTCGCTGATCGGCGGAACAATCGCCGTGATCGCGGCGACCGTCGTGTTTGCCCTCGTGCTGCGGCACGGCGAACTCAACCCGATTCTGTCGGCGGGAATTCCCACGTACCGCCTGATGCGGCCGGTTTTGACCGGGGCGATCGTGGTGAACCTGCTGCTGATCGCAAACCAGGAACTGATCATTCCACAAATTGCCAGCCACCTGCAGGTTGAAGCGGGCCAGGGCAAGGACGTTCGCGACGAGGTCGAGCCGGTGTACGACTTCGTCACCCAGGTGCTCGTTACGGGCAAACGGCTACATTTGCTCGAACAAAAGATTGAACTAGCCGAGTTTGTCCTGCCGTTTCCCCAAATCGCCGATGAACTGACCACGGTCAAAGCGGCCGAAGCGATTTACCACCCGGCAGCGGGTGATCAGCCGGGTGGCTGGCAACTCATCGGGGCCTCGCACCGCTTCGATGAACTGCGGCTCACGCCCCGAGGCAGGGAAATCGTGCGCACCGGCGCCGTTCCAGGCGAATTGTTCATCGCCACCGACGTCAGTTTCGATCGACTCTATAAAAGCGACAAAAACTTCCAGTACCTTTCGACGCCCGAGTTGCGGCGGCGGATTCGCAACCCGTCGTTCAGTTCGATTTCCATTCGGCGGCAATGCCTGCATCTGCATTCCCGGTGTACCCAGCCGCTGATCAACCTGATTGCCGTGCTGCTCAGCATGCCCCTGGTCGTTCGCAAGGAGGCCCGCGGGCTGATCACGAGCCTGGCCCTGGCCGGCGGCGCGGTGGGCTTTACGTTCGGCGTGAATCAGGCGTTCCTGTATCTGGGCGGGGCGCACGTCCTGGCGGCGGATCTGGCGGCATGGGCCCCCGTCATTTTACTGGGCACGCTGAGTTCGGCGGCTTCGGGGCTGGTCCGCACCTGAACCGGCCCGGGCTTACTCGCCTTGGGCCGCAAAGTACGAACTGAGCTGGCGCAACACCCGTGCGGCGCGCTCGTCGAACGTCTCCTTGTCGCGAATCCAGCCGACGGGACGAATACGTACTGTGACCAGCACTTTCGCCGTCCCCACTTTGCGGCCCCGCACTTCGCTGCGCTGCGGTTCGCCGAAGTTCACTTCGACATCAACCGGGCGGCGGTCGTCGCTGCCGCCCCAGAATGGCAGCAGGCCGCGCTGGCCCACGCGCAACAGGACGCGGTTGGGCGTTACCTCCAGCAGCTTGGCCTTTTCATCGGTAACAAACCCGCCCATTTTGTACACCAGCATGTCGGCGGCGACCATGGTCACGAACGTCCCCTGAAACACCTTGTTTTGCGGTACCAGTTCGGGGGTTGCCTGGACCAGTTCGCCGCGGTTTTGTTCGGCGAGCGAAAGTGACCGGGTCAGGTTGCGGCCGTCGTGCTTGGCGGCGTACAGCGCCTTGTCGGCCCGACGAAGCACGCTTTCTACCGAATCGCCCGGCTCGGCCTGGGTCACTCCGAAAGAGGCGGTCAGC
The DNA here is from genome assembly GCA_021781115.1 of Planctomycetota bacterium. Classification (GTDB taxonomy): domain Bacteria; phylum Planctomycetota; class Planctomycetia; order Planctomycetales; family Planctomycetaceae; genus JAJXXL01. The sequence goes on along the minus strand of JAJXXL010000163.1, from coordinate 30,774 downwards.
GGGCGATCGAGCTCAGCGAGCCGGGTGCGGCTCAGGGCCAGTCGCACGCGCTCGGCCCGTTTTACGCCCTGTTCGAGTTCCGTGCCAGGACACAATACGACGAACTCTTCGCCGCCATACCGGCCCACGAGTTCGCCCGAATAAGTTTCGTGCTGCAACAGCCGCGCGACTTCGACGAGCACAGCGTCGCCCACTCCATGCCCGAGTTCATCATTGATGCGCTTGAAATGATCGACGTCGACAAAGATCACGCTGAATGGTTCGGCCCAGTTCGTGCGCGTCGATTCGGCGAGCAACAGCGTCAATTGCGTTTCGAGTTCACCGCGATTGGCCACGCTTGTCAGGGGGTCACGCGTCGCGGCCAGCCGTAAATCGCGGTACTCCTGCGGACGGCGACTGGGGCGAGACAGATCACGAAAAATCTCGGCGATGCCCTGCAAATGGCCCTGTTCATCGAGCAGCGGCACCGATTGGGTTTCCACGTCGATCCATTGGCCGTCGGCGTGACGGATCTTGACCGTCGTTGTCGTTGCCCGGCCCGACGCCATGACATGGTGAATCGGGCTGTCGTGCTCAGGGTAGGGCTGGCCCGATGCCTCGGCGTAGGACAGCGCGCGGTGCGTCCACACGCGGCCCAGCATGTCGTGCGTGCGATGGCCCAGCAACCGCTCGCTGCCGCTGTTCCAAACCACGAACCGCATGTCGGAATCGAGCAGGTAAAACCCGTCGTACAGACTTTCGAGCACGTACAAGTACGAGAAGATGTTGCACAAGGTGCTGGCTTCGAGGGCCTCTTCAGGGTGGGCCGGCCCCAGCGCCCGCACCGGGCCGCCCCCACCGTCGCCCTGCGCCGTTGGAGTGTGGGCCAGCCCCGATTCCTGAGACCACCGCGCCAAGGCGCACACGATATTTCCGTCGAACTGCGTGCCCGCGTTGTCCATCAGAATTCGCATGATTTCTTCATGCGACTTGCCTTTGCGGTACACTTGCTCGGTGCGCAGCGAGTCGTAGGCGTCGCTGACCGCAAGCAGTCGCGCGCCCAGGCTCATCGCACTTCCGGTCCGCCGCAGCCCGCACGCCGGGCTGCCGTACTCGTCGCGGGCCTGGCCCACGATTTCCAGTACTTCCTTGTCGACGCGGCAGGCTTGCAGCACATCGACGCCCACCGCATGGTGCAGGGCCATCAGGTTGGCTTCGTCGCTGCTCAGCCCGCCGGGCTTGAACAGAATGTTGTCGGGCACGCCGATTTTGCCGATGTCGTGCAGGAGCGCCGCGATTTCGAGCAGCTTGAGCTGGCGGCCTTCCCACCCCAGGTATTGGGCCATGCCCACCACGAGCTGGGCGACGCGGCGGGCGTGCCGCACGGTGGCCACGTCGCGAAAGTGCAGGGCCGACAGCAGGCTCCGCAGCACCGCCGCCGAAATCACTCCTTCAAGTGGGCCATTTGCTTCCGGCACCGCCTCAGCGTCGGTCGCCTTGCGCGACAGCGTCATCAGCCCCAGCAGCACCCGCGACGAATCCATAGGATGCGGGCTTTGCCCGTGCGCATCGGGCAGCGCCAAATCATCCGACAGCAATCGTCCGCTTGCCATTTTGGGGGCTGCCTGAAGTGCTTGCACGGCGGCTGTCGCACCAATCTGTAAATGCCAACAGGATCATGGCCGCAGCCGGCATTCGTTTGCCCCCGCAGCGCGTGGCCCACTCACGCTGCGTTCGAAACAGAATCTTCGCTGCTTGGGAGAAACTTCATCCATCCGAAACCTACCTCACGCCGGCCCGATGTCAAGCCGCTCATGCGTGACGCACCGGTTCGGCCCGCGCCGCCGGCACGATCGCTAAACACGGCCGCCGTGCCACAGTCCGGCCGCCCCGAATCAGGCCGCGTCAAAGTTGCCCGCAACGTCTACAGCGCCGCGCCCACCGTGGCGGGCTGTGGCGTTTGCGGCACTGCGGGCCGCGTCGAATGGGCGGCCGAGCGTTCCTGCGCAGCCTCGAGGATCAATCGCAACAGATCGGAATACCGCAGCCCGGCGAGGCCGGCCATCAGGTTCAGTTTGCCGTCCCAGCACCAGCCGGGGTTCGGGTTGACTTCCAACAGCTTGATCGTGCCTTCGGCGTCAGTCCGAAAATCGAATCGGGCGTAATCGCGACAGCCGAGGCGCTCGAACAACAGGGCGGAAAAGTCGAACAGTTTGCGGCGGGTTTCTTCGTCGACGTTTGCCTCCTGGTATCGGATCCGCGTCCAGTAGGGCGAATCGGGCAGCCACTTCGACTCGTAACCCAGAATGGGTGGCAACCTGCCGTCCAGCTCGGAGTAGTTCACTGCGAGGGGGGGTAAAAACGTAATCCGCATGCCTGGGTTGCCGATAATGCCCACGGTGTACTCGGGCCCGTTTAAAAACTCCTGAATCAACATGGGGCAGCCGGGCAGCATGTCGCGCAGGCGCCCCAGGCGGGCGATCAGCTCTTGCGGGTTGTGAACCACGGCGTCCTGCGTGATGCCAATGCTGCTGTCGCCGTAATTCGGCTTTACCAATGCCGGAAACACTGATGGCAGCGTGGCCGACTGATCGTCGGGGTCGAAATAGGTTTCGAGCGGCACCGGAATGTCGAGTCCCGCCGCAATCGCCCGCACCAGCGACTTGTTGTAGCACATGCCCAGTGCGACCGGCCCGGCGCCTGAGTAGGGAACCTTCAGGAGTTCAAGCAGTGCCGGCACGTGCAGTTCCAGCACGGCGTTATTTTGAAACCCCTCGTCGCACAAGTTAAGCACGAACTGCGGGGGCTTGTGACGCAAGTCGGAAAACAGCGACGTATGATTGTCGAGAAACGTGAACCGGTACGCCGCCAGCTCGTGAAGCGCCTCTTTGAGACGGTCGATCGTGTCGAAATCTTCAGCGTTGAATTGCCCGTTGCGCTTGACGGGGTCGGGCAGGGCCGGGTCGCCCAGCAGCACGGTGACCTCGGGAAACAGCGGCTCGATTTTCGACGCGGCTCCAGACTTTTTGCGCGGCGCCACGGCCGTCAGGAAAAACCGGTTGGCCATCATGCCCAAGTCCTGGTTTCGATCCGATTCGGTCGCCAGGTTGCCGTGGTATCGCAGCGACGTGAACCCCATGCGGTCCAGCAATTCACTGATCCGCTCGCGCGAATACAGGCGCTCGGCATAAAACTGGTCGACGATGACCCCGCGTTCGGCATGCACCACGACTTCTCGCGAAACGAGCCGTGCGCCATCAGATGTCAGCGAACGCTCGCGGCAGACGAAATGGTTCTGGTCGATCCATTCCCACGAACGTGGTTCGAAGTTTTTACGCATCCATTCGCCATCGACAAGATCCAGCGCCAGAATGCCGCCCGACGAAAGCACACGGGCTACCGCCTGCAACACCGCAACGTCGTCGTCTTCGCGGTCAAAGTAACCAAACGAATTGCCCATGAGCGCCACGCAATGGAACGCATCGGCGGGCAGCCGAAACCGCCGGGCGTCGCCCTCATGAAACGCAATATTCACACCCGCCGATCTGGCCCGTTTTTTGGCAAGTCGAATCAGGTATCGAGAACGGTCCAACCCCGTGACCGCCTTAAAACCCCGCACAGCCAGCTCGAGGCAATGCCGCCCCTGGCCGCAGCACAGGTCGAGAATTCGGTCGTTCGGTTCCAGGCCGCAGGCCTTGATGAGCAGGTCGACTTCCTGCACCGTGTTCAGGCGGTTTTCAACGACGTCACCGTCGGTTTTGAGGTACACCGAATTGAACAACGTTCGCCACCAGTCCGATGGCAGGTGCCGTTCAAGATCGGAAATCGGCCCCAGCGTGCGGTTTGCACCGTCGGCCGGCGCGGTCTTTTTGGGCCGATCCATGCGGTTGCCGGCCAGCGGACGCCGCACGCGGGATTCATTCGGGTTCATGGTCGACTCGTTGTGAACAGCCAGAACACAGGTCAGGGGCTAGCGAGCGTTCCCTGGAGGAGCAACCCCGCCACTTGCCGACACCCGCTCCGGCGGGCTGCAATCCCTGACCCGATTTCCGTAGCACCTGTCAGACCCCGAGCTGGTTCTGCCTGCGCCGCCGTACCAGTTCCCCGAACGCGCCACGGCAGAACCGCCTGCGGCGTCGCTGAGTGCAAATCGTACCAAAACAACCCGGCAGTTCAATGGATCGCATTCATGAGCGACCATAGCTCCAGACACTCTCTGAGACGGCCATCCCGGCACGATAGGCGGCAACCGCCGGGTTTGGTACAACGCAGGCCGCGCCGCAATGGTTTCGGGCTGCACCGCAGCATGCGGCGACCGGCACCGCCCCCTGGGCGATCGCACGTTGTGCCGCTGGGGGCTGGCCCAGTTGCTTTCGTGACGCCCCCGACTGTGAAGACGACCATGATTCATGTTCTCGCTCAAATTGAACTCGCCCCCGGCGCACGGGCCGCATTTTTGCACGAGTTTCACCAGATTGTGCCGCTGGTTCGGGCCGAACCGGGCTGTATCGAATACGGCGCCGCGATCGACGCTGCGACGGACATTCCCATGCAAGCCCCGCCGCGGACGGACGTTGTCACAATTGTCGAGCGCTGGGCCGACGTACCCGCGCTCAAGGCCCACCTGGCCGCCCCGCATATGCACGCCTATCGCCCCAAGGTGAAAGAGTTCGTCCTACGCGTCGAATTGAAAATCCTTGAACCGGTTTGACCCGCGCGCATCGCATTCCGCCAAAAGCCTCGGCGACTCCGGCGTACCGTCGGCCGGGCGGCCGAATTTTCATCGAACGGCCATTGCCCTATGCCTGCCATAGAATTTACGATTCGCCGCAAAGTGTTCACACTCTTCGGTGCGAAGTTTCACATCTTCGGCGACGACGGTGCCCTGATCGGCTATTCGGAACAAAAGGCATTCAAGCTCAAGGAAGATATTCGCGTCTTTTCAGATGAAAGCAAATCGGCCGAAAAACTGGCGGTCAGGGCGCGGTCGATCATCGACTTCAGCGCCGCGTACGATGTGTACAACAGCCTGACCCAGACAAAAATCGGGGCCTTGAAACGCAAGGGGTTCGCCTCGCTGATTCGCGATTCGTGGATCGTGTTCGACCCGCACGACGGCGAAATCGGCGCGATTCGCGAAGACAACCTGCTCTTGGCGCTGATCCGCCGGCATATCGCCGGGTGGCTTGTGCCTCAGCACTTCATTTTCCACGACGCGCACAACCAGCAATTGGCCGAGTTCCGCACGCATTTCAACCCGTTTGTACACCGCCTGACCGTGCGCATCGAGCCCCAATGCCCAGTCGACCCGGTTCTCATCCTCGCAGCGGGAATTCTGCTGGTGGCGATTGAAGGGCGACAAACGTGAAAGGTGACATCGCTTCTGCCGGTGCCGTCAACGGCGCCGCGATTGAACCCTGCGCCGCGCTGGCCTGCGTGCCAGGCGGTTGGACGACTTCCGAAATTGCAGTGCATAACTATCGGTTTCTTATCACGCGGCCTGCCGCGCCCGACGCCTTTCTTGACGACCCTGGCGTGCAGGCCGCGCACGCCCGCGATGGCTACATGCCGTATTGGGGTTACCTGTGGCCCACCTCGCTCGAGATGGCCGCCGCCGTGCTCGACCACGACTGGCCGGCGGGAACGCCGGCGTTGGAAATCGGGGCCGGTATCGGGCTGACCGGCCTGGCGGGCCTGGCCCGCGGCCTAAGCGTCACATTCAGTGACTACGACGTTCAAGCGGTCGACCTGGCGCTGCACAACGCCCGGCAAAATGGCTGGAGCCGGGCTCGGGGCCTGGTGCTCGATTGGCGTAGTCCGAGTGCCGAACAATTTCCCGTGATCTTCGGGTGCGACGTGATTTACGAACGGCAAAATCACGCGCCCATCCTGGCCCTTTTGGGAAAAATGCTCGCGCCCGCCGGTCAATGCTGGATCGCCGACCCCGGCCGCCACCAGGCTGACGCTTTTCTCGCCGACGCCCGTACGGCCGGCTTCGACTGCGCCCTCCGAGCGATTGCGCGGTTGCCGTTTCCGTCGCGCCCGGCGGGTGTTACAAACCTGTGGGTGCTGACGCAGCGCTGAGCGGGCCGACAACAGGACGGGAAGTCAACCGACCCGAGCCTGCTCCTGCAATTGCTTCCACAACCGGCTGTTCCGCTTGCCGTAGCCGAAATAAATCACCAGGCCAATCGCCAGCCAGCCGAACAGCCGGAGCCAGTTCACGACGCCCAGCGAGTACATGATCGCCGCGCAAAAGGCAATTCCCAGCGGCGCCACCAAATGCAGAGCTGGCGCGCGAAACGGGCGTTCCTGTTCGGGGTGCGTGAATCGCATGATCCAAACCGCCGTACAGACGACCGAAAAGGCGAACAATGTGCCAATGCTCACCATGTGCCCCAGTGCTTCCAGCGGCAGCAACGACGCCGTCATGGCTGATAGAAACCCGGTAAGAATCGTCGATTTGTGCGGCGTTTTGAACCGGGGATGCACCGCGCCAAAGAACCCCACGGGCAACAGCCCGTCGCGGGCCATGGCCAGCAGTACTCGAGGCTGACTGAGCAGCATGACCAGCAGCACGCTGGTAATGCCCGTCAGGGCGCCCACCGTGATGATTGCCGAGGCCGCCCCGAGGTGCTTGCTTTCGAACACGCCGGCGATCGGCGCATCGAGCGGGATTTCGGGGTACGGCGTCATGCCGGTCACGACGGCCGTCACGAGGATGTAGAGCACGGTGCAGATCAGCAGCGAGCCGATGATGCCCAGCGGAACGTCGCGCTTCGGGTTGCGGGCTTCTTCGGCTTGCGTCGAAATCGAGTCGAACCCGATGTACGCAAAAAATATGACCCCCGCCGCCCCCATAACGCCCGACCAACCGTAGGGTAAAAACGGCGACCAGTTGCGGGCATCGACATAACCGGCGCCGGCGATGATGACGAACAGCACCGCCGCGATTTTTACGAGCACCATGGCGGCATTGAACCCGGCACTTTCGCGGATGCCCAGCACCAGGATCGCACTGATCACCGCTACGATCAGAATGGCCAGCACATTGACCGTCAAATGCAGCCCTCCGACGACCAGGGGCGTGGCTTCGAACGCTGAATACCCGTCGTGAAAGCCGTCTCGAACGGCTTGCAGTTTTTCGGCGGGAGGCCGCCCGGGCTCAAACTTCAACCCTTCTTCAAGCTGGTGCTGCACGCGCTTCACCGACTCCTGTGTGGGGTCGAATTCCAGCGCCTGGGCGATCGAAGCGGCTGTGAATGTGACCCGCACGAGGTCGACCCGCAACACGCCTTCAGCAGCCGAGATCGGCAGTTGCCAGCGCGGCCGTCCTGCGAGTTCGCCCTCTGCCGACTGAACTGTAAGCACGCTGGCAGTGCGGTAATCCAGATGTTGCCCGGCCGCCGTGAACGGGTCCATCGTCAGCCACAAGGGAATCGTGATCAGCACTTCAGCCGTCTTCGACGATTTGAACAACGCCAGAAACTTCAGCAGGTAGTGCGACCAACCGTTGGCGACTGTGGCCGACCCCATAGCGTACTCGAGCACCAGATCCCAGCCGATGATCCACGCGGCCAATTCGCCCAGGGTCGTGTAGGCATAGGTGTACGCGCTGCCGGCAACCGGGGCCATTGACGCGAATTCGGCATAGCACAGGGCAGCGAAAAAACAGGCCAGGCCGGCAATCACGAACGACATGATCAGCCCTGGCCCCGCGTAATTTCGGGCCGCCAGCCCCGTGAGTACAAAAATGCCCGTGCCGATAATCGCTCCGATGCCCATCGCGATCAGGCTGATCGGCCCCAGCACGCGCTTCAGGCGGTTGTCGCCTTCCATTTCGTCGAGCAACTGCTTCAGCGGCTTCTTGGCAAACAGTTGGTTCATTCTCCCGCCAATCGTAGAATCACCCGGAATCTGCGCGAATTTCGTACACGCCCCCGCCGCAACCGCCGACCACCGGCACAGTCGTTGCCACATGCCCACGGGTGAGCTGATCTGTGGCACAGTACGTTGCACGAGGTTAGCTTGGCAACCGCGACAATTCAATCATGCCTCAGTTCTTGCGCCCGCCCGGCGGCGTCAGCCGATTCTGGCGCCCCCGGGGCAAAACCCGCCATCCAGCGCAAGACGGTTTCGGGCGTCGCTTCGGCCCGGGTGAATTCTCTGACGAGCCGCCCCAAGCGCAATACCAGAATTCGGTGTGAAACCGCGAGCAACTCGGGCAGGTCAGACGAAATCACAATCACGGCCCGGCCGCGAGCCGCTTCGGCGGCGATCAATTCGTGAATTTCCTGCTTGGCCCCGACGTCGACGCCCCGCGTCGGCTCGTCGACAACCAGCACCGCACAATCGGTTGCGAGCATTTTGGCCAACACGATTTTCTGCTGATTTCCACCCGACAACCCGGCCACGGCCGTCTCGATGCCGGGGGCGCGAACGTTCAAACGACGGCAATACTCACGTGCGAGTTCCGATTCGGCCCGACGATCGCAATAACCCAGCCGGCGACGAAAGCGATCAAGTACCGCCAGCGTCAGATTCTCACGAATTGTCATGAGCGGCGCCAACCCGTGCCGCTTGCGGTCTTCAGGAACCAGCGCTACGCCCAGCGCCAGCGCAGTTCGCGGAGTGTCGATCTGCGCCGGCACACCATCGATTTCCAGCTCACCACGCGCCCCGGGGTCTAGCCCGAATAGCGCCTCGGCAAGTTCCGTTCGCCCCGCGCCGACCAGACCGGCCAAACCGACAACTTCGCCGCCCCGAATTTCGAACCCCACATCCTGGAACCGCCCCGGAGAGTTCATCCCCCGCGCCCGCAATCGAACCGGGCTCAAGGGAGGCGCCACAGTTTGAAGTGCCGTATCCTGCACCGGCCGCCCCACCATCAACCGCACCAGATCATCGCGAGAAAACTCGGCAACCGGCGCAGTCGTGGTGTGCCGTCCATCGCGCAGCACCGTCACCGACTGGCAAATCTCAAAGATTTCCTCGAGCCGGTGCGACACATAGATGATTGTCGTCCCGCTCGCCTGCAATTCGCGAATCAACGCGAACAGTCGGGCGACTTCAGCTCCGCCGAGCGAACTGGTCGGTTCGTCCAACACGAGTGCTTTCGCATCCAGCCCCACCGCCGCGGCAATTTGAACCAACTGCTCCTGCGCGATCGACAGCTTCGACATGGGCGTGTCGGGGTCGAGCACCAAGCCGACCCGCTGCAGGAGATCATTGGCGCGCCGCCGCGTTTCGCGACGATCGAGTTGACCCAGGCGGCGCGGCAGGTCGTGCAGGCATAGGTTTTCGGCAACCGACAAATTCGGACAAAACGCCAGTTCCTGATGCACGATGCCAATTCCGGCGCGCGCCGCATCACGCGGTGAGTGGCAAAGCAGCGGGCGGCCGTCGAGCCGGATTTCACCCGAGTCGGGCCGAAGCAAGCCGGCCAGAATCCTGCCGAGTGTGCTCTTTCCTGCGCCGTTTTCGCCCAAGAGCGCGTGGCATTCGCCCCGGGCGATCGAAAAGCTCACGCTGTCGAGCGCGGTCACTCCGGGGAACCGCTTGCCAACTCGATCAAATGTGATCATGGCCGTCAGCGCACGCAGGGCCGGCCGAGTGGCTTTCTCACGACCAGATATCCCAGTTCTTTTCATATTCGTCGACATTCTCGCGCGTCACGCGGTCCAGCGGTGCAAAGTCGATCGTCTTTTCCGGCGATTTGCCATGCACCACCTTTTCAACCAGGATATCGACGCACTGTTGGCCAAACCGGAAATACTGCTGCCCCAGCAATACCTGCACGTCGCCTCTGCGAATGTGCGACAACTCCGGCCGCAACGTATCCATGCTGACGCATGCCACTTCGCCCGGCGGCCACGGCAGCGCCCGTTCGGTCATCAGCGGCCACCCCCCGATCATCGCCCAGCCGTTGATTTCAGGATTGGCCTTTTGCACGCTTTCGACCTCGGCGTAGGCATCTTGGGGCGTCTCCTTGTGGTAGTACACCTGTTTGAGCGTCAGGTTCGCGTGGCGGGCCAGTTCTTCCTGGGCGCCGTGCACCCGCTTTTGCAGATTGGTGGCCGTTTGGTTGCCGGCCAGGATGGCGATGACGCCGGCCTTGTCACCCAGCAGTTCGGCGACATTGCGCATTACTGATCGCCCGGCATCGACATCGTCGGTGCCGACGTAACACAGCCGCTGCGATTCCGGGGCATCAGAATCGAAGCACATCACAATCGTTCCTTTGGCAATCGCGTCGTCGATAGTGCGGGTCACCTTGCTCGCATCAGAGCAGGCAATTGTCAGAGCATCGACGCCGGCAGCCACAAGCTGTTCGATAAATTCCGCCTGCTTTTGAGGGTCTTCATCGTTTGGGGTCCGCCAGTCGATCGCCACCTCTAAACCCTCGGACTTTGACAACTCGCCCGCCCGGCTTTCGGCTCCCCGGCGTGCGGCCAGAAACACCGGGTTTGACTGGCTCTTGGCAACGATTCCGATCGTGATTTTCCGCAATGCGGGCGGTTGGCCCGCCCCGCCTGCCGCCGGCACCTCACGACGTTGCTCACAGCCAGCCAACAGCCCCGCCGAAAGGCCCGCCCGCGCCACCATCGCATTGAAATCGCGCCGTGTCAGCATAAATGCCTTTCTTATTCGTCCCGGCCACCGCTGCAAACGAACCTCGAAGTATCCAAAAACCCGCCCCCCCCGTCAATTCGCCCCACCATTATGCACACGTGCGACAAAAGCCGACGCGTGGGTTTTCGCGGCGCGGGTCGGTTGCAGGCCCGACGGTCCAAAGTCGAACGTCAGGCAGCCAGAATCGTCGGGGCGTGCCTGGCGGGGCGGTCTGAATCGCAAAGAAGCGGCCCCGTCGCGCCGGATTTGGCGAGTTTCTTAAGTAATGAACGCACCGACGCCGCGCGCAGGAGGTTCCTGCCGGCGACTTTCAACAAGACGCTCAGGAACACGGCCGGTTGGCCGCGAACGCGTAGTCGTCCCCTGCCCGTCACCCTGATCCGGCCAAACTTGGCCAGATTGGATTCGAGGTGCGTGGAGTCCAGACGCTGCTCGGAAACATCCCGTTCCAGCAGTGTCACCCGTTCCGCCGTCACGTCGTGCAGGATCTCCTGGGCCAGATCATCTTCACGAAACAGCGCGATGGAGCGCTCGATCGTCCGACGGCAGAGACTCTGCTGCTCCGGCCTCAGATTCAGTACGTAGTGAACGGCCACGTTGAACAGGGACGCGTTGGCGGCTTCGTCGTGAGTTCAGTCGCGAAACTCCCTGATGAACAGCAGGCCGGCCATTGAGTACAACTCTTTGGTCGGCCGGCCGATTACCGGGTGAAAGTGATCGGCCAGCTTCCCGGCAGGAAACCGCTTCCAAATGGCCAGCCGAAACAGATGGTGCCATCCGCTGCGCAGCTTCCGGTAAGCGACCGGCGACAGAATGCCGGCAAACAAGTCAAACAGATCGGTTTGTCGAGGCATCTTCCAGATGCCGCACCATGCCGTTCCTTCTGTCCATGCCGAGCAAATCATGGCGCAAAACGATTCCATGGACCAGCCCGGGGCCAGGAATAGCACCAACTTTTCGTCGGGACTTTGGTCGCAGGTGTCAGGATGGCGTTCTTATTTATGAATGTCTGTTATATTTCAGTGCGATGAGTTTGGCTTATTCGTCTTTGGTTTCAAGCGTGGGGTGGGCGGCACGCATTTCGTTGAGAAACCGTGAGGGTTGTGTGAAGATCGTACGGCCCCATTTCATCCGCCGGGCGGCCCGGGTAATCGTTAGGTAATCTTTGGCGCGAGTCACGCCCACGTAGGCCAATCGGCGTTCTTCGTCAATCGCGGCGGTGGTCATGTCGTCGATCGAGCGTTTGTGCGGCAACAAGCCTTCTTCCATGCCCACGAGGTACACCCGCGAAAACTCCAGGCCTTTGGCACTGTGCAGGGTCATCAGCTTGACTCCGGTTTCGGCGAGTTTGTCGTCCTTGTCGCCCTGTTCGTCCTTGCCGGTCAGTGCAGCTTCTTCAAGAAAGCCGCCCAGCGATGGCTCGGCGGCCTGGGCGCAATAGTCTTTGAGCGTCTTGACGAGGTCTTCGACCACAGCCATGCGCATCAACTGTTCGGGCGGTTCCTTGTACTGCTTTTCGATTTCGGCTTCGTAGCCGATTTCCTCAATCAGCCGGGACAGGATTTCGTCAAGCCGCTGCGGATGTTCGCGGCAATCGGCGCGAAACCGGTTGAGCAGTTGTTGAAACGCCACGAGCGCATCGGCCATTTTTTTGGGGATAGCGCCGGCGGCGGCCGCCTCAGCCGATGCATCCCAGAACTTCTGTCGATTCAACACAGCGCGGGCCATGATTTTTTCGGTCGTCGTGGCCCCGATGCCCCGCGCAGGAACGTTGATGATTCGCAGCAGGGAAATGTCGTCTTCGGGACGCCACAGCACCTTCAGATATGCGAGCAGGTCGCGAATCTCGCGGCGGTCAAAAAACGACATGCTGCCGAGTACGACGTAGGGCAGGCGGGCTTTGCGAAGCTGGGTTTCAAACACGCGCGGCTGTTCATTCGTGCGGAACAGAATCGCCGCGTCGCCCGGCAGAACCTGCTGTTCATTGACGAGATATTGAATTTCGCGCACGACATGCTCGGCCTCCTTGATGTCGTCGGGAAATTCGAGGTACCGCACGCTCTGGCTGGCAAACTTGTGGGGGATCAGGTGCTTTTCGTGGCGGCTTTTATTGTGCCGCACCAGGTTGTTGGCCAATTGCAGGATCTGGTCGGTGCAGCGGTAATTGTCTTGCAGGCGAATCACGCGCGTTCCGGGAAAGGCCTCGGCAAAGCCGAGAATGTGCCGCAGGTCGGCGCCGCGCCAGCCATAAATTGACTGGTCGTCGTCGCCGACGACGCAGAGATTGTGGTGCGGGCGAACGAGCGCTTCGACGAGGTCAAACTGAATGCCGTTGGTGTCCTGGTATTCGTCGATCTGCACGTGGTCGAAACGGGCCTGCCAACGGGAGAGGGCCTCGGGAAAATTTTCGAAAATCCGCGAGGTGAGCAGCAGCAGGTCATCGAAGTCGACCGACGCGCTGGCCTTCATGTTTTTCTGATACCGGCGGTAAGCTGTCGCGGCCAGGACGTCGCGCGGGTTTTGCGCGGCCTCGGCGGCGGCTTCGGGTTCGACGCCCACCATTTTCCAGCGGCTGATGATGTTGATCAGGTCGGCGGGCCGCAGCTTCTCTTCGGCGACGCGAATATCGCGCAGTGCGGTGCGGGCCTGCGATTCCTGGTCGCCGCGGTCGAGAATGACGAACTCGGCGGGGTAACCCAGTCGCCAGATTTCCTGCCGCAAGATGTGCGAGCACAACGAGTGAAAGGTTGAAACGTGCGGGTGGGGCTTGCGGCCCGCGCCCAACAGGCGCACCGCGCGTTCGCGCATTTCGCGGGCCGCCTTGTTGGTGAACGTAACCGACAGAATGCGTTCGGGGGGTGTGCCCCGGCGGATCAGTTCGGCCATGCGGTGCGTAATGACGCGGGTTTTGCCGGTACCCGCGCCTGCCAGAATGAGCACTGGGCCGCTAAGCGTTTCAACCGCTTCACGCTGTGCGGCATTGAGCTGATTCTGACGATCCATGTCGCACGCCTTGGCCATTACCCTTTTCGTTTCGATCGGTATATAATATCGTGCCACAGGAGATTGCAAGCGCTGAGGCCGCAAAGTTTCGGCTCTGCCAGCCAGCCTCAGGTAAGCGAGCGAAGTTCAGGACGAGGAGAGTGCAGGATGAGTCGAGTTCTGGCCTTGGTATTGGCCGGGGGCAAAGGAGTGCGGCTGGAGCCGCTGACGCGCGATCGCGCCAAGCCCGCGGTGCCGTTTGGCGGAATCTACAGGATCATCGACTTTACGCTGTCGAACTGCATCAACAGCGGCTTGCGACAGATCCTGATTCTGACGCAATACAAGGCGGCGAGCCTCGACCGTCACATCAACCTGGGGTGGCGGTTTTTGTGCCGCGAACTCGACGAGTTTGTCGACGTCCTGCCGCCGCAGCAGCGGATCGACGAACACTGGTATCAGGGTACGGCTGATGCCGTATACCAGAACATTTACAGCATCGAAAAGAGCAACCCCGACTACGTCGTCATTCTGTCAGGCGACCACATTTACAAGATGGACTATGCGGAACTGGTGCGCGACCATATCGATGCCGGGGCCGATGTGACGATCGGCTGCATTCCCGTTCCGCTCAAAGACGGCGACCAGTTCGGCGTGATGCACATTGACACGAACCACCGGGTGATCAATTTCAAGGAAAAGCCGAAGCACCCCGAGCCGCTGCCCGACGACCCGACACAATGCCTGGCGTCGATGGGCATTTACGTGTTCAACGCGAATTTCCTGTTCGACCAGTTGTGCCGCGACGCGACCCAGGCCGACAGTTCGCATGATTTCGGCAAGAACATCATCCCGTCGGTGCTGCATTCGCACGTGGTGCGGGCGTTTCCGTTTCATGACAAAAATACGGGCAAAAGCCGATATTGGCGCGACGTGGGCACGCTCGACGCCTATTACGAAGCCAACATGGATCTGGTTGCCGTTGCCCCTGAACTCAACCTGTACGACGGCACCTGGCCAATTCGCACGTATCAGCCGCCGTCGCCGCCGCCCAAATTCGTGTTTGCCGAAATGGGGGGCGGCAACCCCCGCGCCGGGCAGGCGCTCGACAGCATGGTCTGCTCGGGGTCGATTATTTCCGGCGGGCGGGTGCAGCGCTCGGTGTTGTCGCCCAACGTGCGCGTCAACAGTTGGGCCGTGGTCGAAGATTCGATTTTGTTCGAAGGGGTCGATATCGGGCGGCATGCCAAGGTCCGCCGGGCGATTCTTGACAAGGGGGTGCGAATTCCCGAACAGATGGAGGTGGGGTACAACCTCGATCAAGACCGGGCCCGCGGCTTTACCGTGACCGATTCGGGCGTGGTGGTCATCGGCAAGATTGAAGGTTTTCCCGTTGCCGAAACCACGAGCCGCTATCGCAGTGCACCCGTGGCCGCCGGATGAACGGTTCGACCGTCAGCGATGAGCCCCAAGCTCCTGAATGGTGCGTTCGCACGCCCCGTCGCCTGCCGCCCGAACCGCGTGGCAATTGAGGTTGCTCCAGGATCGCAGATCGCTGCCGGAAAGATCCCAATCAGAAAAAAAACACCCGGAAGCAGCGGGTCCCAGGGGGGCAAAGGACATCCGCTACTTCCGGGGCGATTGGATCAAACGCAGTGGACGATCAAGGGCCGACGTGCCGCGTCGTTCGCTGAGCGGTTGAATGGTGGTAGTTGAAGTGAGCGTGAGAGGGGTGATTGCGTCCGTTCAATGAGGCGGGAAAATAGAGTCTTCGCCGAAATTGGTCAATACGATTTTCTCAATTTTTTCCCGATTAGCGAATTTCGCCCCGCACGGGCGATTTTCGGTTCGGTTCCCAGGCCGGCGATTTGTCACGACTCGAAATCGCAAATGCAATAATCGCCTGCCGTTCAGTCGATGTGCGTTGAATCTCTGAATGGGGGAACGGGCGTTGTGGCACAGTCGATTGTCGTCAGGCACTATTGGTGGGCGGGGCTGGATTTCATGTTCGACCGCCGGGGCGAGCCGGTTTTCCTCGAGGCAAATCGGGCGTCGCATATGTTGGGCGAATACCAGGAACTCGTGGGCAATGACCGCCCCTTTGCATTAACCGCCGCAGCAATGAATGCGGCGGGTGGTACGCCCTGCTTGTTGTGGCGGGCCGGCGACCCGTTTCCCGACGCTGACGAAGACGCGTGCTTCATCGCCGCCAGGTTGATGCCGCATTTGCGCGAGCCGCCGGTCATCTGCAACGTCGAAGCGAACGAGGATCCGCGTACTGAACTGATCGACCGCGACGGCCGCCCTGTGCGGCCGGGCAGCATATTTCGCTGGTGGTATGGCTTGCCCTGGTCTTACGAGCGGGCCGGGGTGCGGGTGATCAATCCGAATTGCGCGTGGGTTGCAGTTCGCGACAAGTGGCGCTGCAGCCAGGCGGTGCAAGCCGCGGCCACGTTTCGCACGCCGCGCGGCTTTGCCGTCGAAAGCGCCGCCGAAGTGTCCCGCATCTTGCAGGAACACGCCGACCTGTTTGCCGAAGGCTATGTTGTCAAACCGCGCATCGGCTGGGGCGGGCATGGCGTGCAGGTTGCGGCGAAAGACGAGCCACCGCATCGGTTTTCCGGGAAGCACCTGCTGCAGGAGCGCATCGTCCCGCCGCTGCGTACGGGGCGGTTTTGGGTGGTTCGCGCGTTCGTCATGGCGGGCGAGTATCTGGGCGGGGTATGCCACACCAGCACCGAGCCGGTGACAAACTACTGGCAAGGCGGCCGCGCCGAACCATTACCCAAGGAGTGGTCAGACGCACTGGAGCCCGCGGCGCTTGAGGCGGTGGCTTTGCTCGACGCCGCCGCGGCAGCGATTCACGAGTTGCCGGTGCCTGAAAGTGAGCTGACACTCGTCAATTACACGGGGCGGGGCATGAATTGAGGGCTCGCCCGCTTGGCGGGGTCAACACGCCGCGTTATGGGCAGGTAAAGGTATTGATATGCACGAGTTGGGCCGGAGTGCCCGTCGCGGGGCACATCGCAATGGCGTGCGCTGTCACCTCATACGGGCCGGGCGTGAAGCCGAACAGGCTGGTCCAGAGACTGGGCACGACAACCGTTTTTTGCGTTTTCACGCCGAAATGCCGGGTTGAGGGAGGTCCCGGTGCAGTCCCCGCGCTGAAAGTGAACGTAAGAACATCAACAGCCCCGAGTACAATATCGCCCGTGCAGCTCGCATTGTCATTCGGTCCCTGCGCGAGATCCTGGTTCGAACCGAGGCTGACCGGCTGGCCGATGACATTATTGGCAAACGCGTAATCCTGCGCAATGGTGCGGGCCTGCGTGGTGCTGCTGCCCTGCGCCCACTCTTCGGCGGCGGCCAGTGCGCCCGCTTCGAGCGCGTTGCCCAATTCGATGCGAGCCAGCCAAAGATTGGCAATGTCGCTGACGAATACAAGCATCGTAAAAATGGCCGGGACGGTCAGAATGACCCAAACCGTTGCCACGCCGGCCCGCCGGTGAGTACCTCGACGCAGCGCCCCGGCGACGTTTGCCCGAGTGGCAGCCGATCGCGTGAATGGATTTCGGCGAACATTGCCGTGATGTATGCGCATGGCGTCGGTCATTGGAGTTGGAACGTGGTGGTATGCTCGAGCGAGCGGTTTGTCAACGAGAAGCCGAACATCGTGAGCAGGTCAGGGACATTCTGCGAAAGCGGCACGCACACGGTCACCCGGACGTAGTTTGTGGGGGGAAAATTGGCCGTGGGGGCGGAGCAATTACACGTCCCGCCGCCGCTGGGGTCGGTCAGCACCTGGTTGCCACCGTTGTTGTATTGAAGCGTGACCTGGCAGGCGCTGGTTACAAACCCGGCGGAGGTCAGATAGCGGTTGATTTCGGTGGCCAGCGGACCGGGGCTGCTGGAGACGGGTGGCATGAGCGCTTGCAGGCCCGCCACGGTGCCCGCCTTGGAAGCCACCTTGGCCCCCAGGCGACTGGCCGCGGAAACGTGGCTGCTCGCGGAAAAGATCAAACCAAATTCAATGATCACGAGCAGCAGCGTGAACAGAATCGGAAACGCCAGGATCAGTTCGAGCGTGACAACGCCATTGCGTCGCCGCGCGTTCGCGTGCGGGGCGGCGTGGGACGACCGGTAATACTGAACCGGCTTCCGGTTGTGTCGCCCTGTCGCCAAAGCCTGTGTGGAAAAAACCATCGTGACCACTTTTGCCTGTCGAGAAGAGGGCCAGCGGCGATTGGTGAAGTCGCGCGGTCGGCGGCATGGCGCGGCGACCGAAAGTGCACAAACGCAGACGATCGACATTGCAACCCTTATGCCAGTGCGCAGTCCACGCGGTGAAATCATCGTTTCCAAGAGGGTTTCAGGAGACCGGGGGGCGGCGCCGCACGGGACGGGGTATCGCGAAATCGCCGCATCGTTTCGCATAATACGGTCGCTTGCCTCGCCCAACGACGCTGTTTGCCAAATTGCACTACAATCAACCCGCCGCCGCCGATAGGCGGAATGTGATGTTGCCGAAATCCGTCAAACATCGGGGCGCGGTGTTTTTGTGCAACGTCATGCAGGGTGCGGCGAACCACGAAATTGGCGTGGGTTCAGACGCAATTGGAACGGAGTGTTTCACGATACTCTCCCGGTGCACGCCGATTTCGAGCCGCGCGAAAGATTGCTGAACCGTGTGCTGGCACGCGATATGCTGATCAATCGCGAGTTGTGATCACGGCGCGAATCAAAGCTTCGGTACACAAAAGCTTCGCGGCGCCACTGGTTTTGCAATTCGGGTTTGTCAACACCGGTGGCGACGCACGCCGTCGCTGTATCCAACCGTTAACGCGCGATGATCATCGCGTGTTAATGACGCTGATCAAGTTCCCCGCGCCCATCTTGTCGCCCTTCCCACAGACAGTCGCCGCCCCATGTTTGACCATCGCATAACCTCGGGTGATCGAGCGACCAATGACCTGGCCGGTGTGCGCCGCGACGGCAGGAAGCCGCCCCGGCGTTCAAACGCATCACGCCGACGGGCCTCGGTGTATGTCGAAGTAATTCTGGCACTGCCGATTCTGGTGATTGCCACCACGGCGGCGTTTGAGTTCGGCTTGATGATGCTCGTGAAGGCTGCGGTGACGACGGCTGCGATTGAAGGCGCACGCGAAGGTGTGCGTGTCAACACCAGCACGTCAGACATCGCGACCGTGGTCGAGTCGATCCTGGCGCTGCATCACATCAGTTTGAGCACGAGCGGCACCAATAACACTGACGGCGCGTTACTGACGATCGAAAACGGAACCAATCCCAAAGTTCAAACCGGCAACACCTCGATTGCGTTCACGCAACCGAACCCGGCGACGCTCAATTCAAACGAAGTCCGCGTGACCGTGTGCGTGCTGTCAAACTTTTCAGGTAACCAGCCGGTTCCCGACTGGCTCAAGGTATTCGGATTTTCGATCAGCGGGCAGGTCTTGCAGGTCAGCTCGCTGCAAATTGACGAATAGCCAGGCGCGCACTCCAGCCGGCCAACCGCGATGCGTTGATTCCGGTTTCCTCCCTCACGCCACCCGAATTGCAGTTGCGGCGCCAGGTCGCAATGCAGGGGGGCGCTTGCTCTCTCGGGAAACATGCATTTGACAAACCAGCCGACGAAAGTATGCCGCAGTGAACAGCGTAAATTGCTGGCGTTGGTGCTGCTCGGGTGCTTGCTGTACAGTTGCGGAATGACAATCGCCGACCCCGATTTGTGGGGGCATACGCTGTACGGTCTGCGAGCGATTGCCCAGGGGATCTGGCTCGAACGCACCGACCCGTTTTCATACACGGCGCCTCATGCAGCGTGGGTCAACCACGAGTGGCTCACCGAATATGCGTACGGGTGGATCTGGAATCATGCCGGCAATACCGGCCTGTGGATCTGGAGGAACTTGGCGGTGGCCACTGTGTTTTTCGTGGCTGCCTGGTCGCTGCGCCGGGCGCGGGGCAGCGTGGCGGCGGCGATTTGCCTGTGGGTGTTTGGAGCGCTTTGCCTGGCCAATTTCGTGGCGTTCATCAGGCCGCAACTGGCGACATTTGCCCTGTTCGCCCTGGTCCTGGCGATTTTGCGTGAGCATTGGGACAACCCCCGTTCGCGAAAAATCTGGTCGTTGCCCGTGCTGGCGGCATTGTGGGTCAACCTGCACGGCGGCTTTTTGGCCGGCGTGGGCTTGATGGCCGTATTTGCGGGGGCCGGCGCGGCACGCTGCATGGCCGGCGCGGGGCGGTGGGGCGACTGCATGAAATTCAGTGCAGTTTGCGGACTGTCGGTCGCGGCGACGCTTTTAAACCCTTACGGTGCATCGCTATATTCGATGCTCTGGGACCACCTCATTCCTGAACAGATGGTACGCGAATGGCAACCGCTGTGGGGCGCGCGCCAGTCGCCGGGGTATTACCTGCCGTTTGTCATCATGGCACTCGCGCTGCCCTGGTCGAAACGCTGGAAATGGATCGATCTGCTGATTTTGGCCGTAGTGACAGTGCAGGGCCTTATGCACATTCGGCATATCGCCCTGTTGTGCATCGCCGTGATGGTGCTGTTGCCCGGATCGCTTTCCGACGGTTTGAACCGCTTATTCCCGCATGTCGCGAGACAGCTTGCCGGTGCACCGGGGGGGCGCTGGGTGGCGACGCTGGCCCTGGTGCTGGCGCTCGTCGCGCTGCAAGCCCACGACTCCTGGTCGATGTGGCGGCATGGAATGCTTCCCTGGAACATCGCGACCGAAGTTCGACGCGACGTGCCGGGTGTGCCGGCGCGGGCGGTGCGGCTGATGGTTGCCGAAGGAATCTCGGGCAATCTTGTCACAGAGTACGGTTGGGGCCAGTACGTGCTATGGCACCTTTTTCCCCAGAGCCGGGTGGCGTTCGACGGTCGGTACCGCACCGTGTACCCCATGCAGCTCGAACGTGATTTTCTCGCGTTTCAGCAGGTGTCACGAAACCAGCCGGCAAAAACGCCGCTGCTCGATCAATTCGATACTGAAATTGCCCTCGTCCCCACGAAGCACGGGCCAGCGAATTATCTGGCGGGCCGCAGCGACTGGGTCAAGATCTTTGCCGACGATCAGGCCGCGTTATTTGTTCGCAACACGCCACGTTTTGCACCGTTGATTGCCCGCAGCCGCGCTGGGCGGCTGGCGGTTCCGGCCGAGGCCGCCTGGGAACTGTTCCCCGCCGGGCCGGGCCTGTCGGTCGCAGCGCTGACGGCCAACCCCGGCGCGATTGCCGTGCGGCGGGCGAATTCGCTCGACGGGCTGGCCGCCCTGAGCGCAAACGGACGTTAACGAACAGTAATGCGGGGCGCTTCGAAATGGCAATACTCACAGTTAAAGGTTGGCCGAATGCAGAAATGTGTGGCGTGGTCGCTGCAACCAGGGTGGCGGTCAGCCGCGAAAATCGGTTCAAAAATCAACATATCGCGGCGTCAACTCTGGAACAACACTCACGTCGCGACTGCGGCCGCCCGGATTCGGGCGGGGCAATTCGTCAAGTTTGTGAACCAAGTCTGACGGCACGCGAAGTGCGTGCTTCGATCTTGCGAGATTTCCTGTTTTGTAAGCAACGAGGGTTCGCCGTTTCAGGTCACTGGAGGTACTGTGTTTTCCACGCTGAAAAAGATTCCCACCCGGATTTCCCGCAAGTTTCGCGGGGCAGTGTTCGTTGAATACCTGTTGCTGGTGACGCTCGTCGGCTTGGGCGTCATCGTGGGGCTGGCGACGCTGCGCGGTGCGCTGATCAATGAATTGAACGATTTGGCCAACGCGATCAACTCGATCAATTGACCAGGGGCTGGTTCGCGGGCGCGCCCCGGCGGCGCGGCTCGCCGCGAGTTTCTTGCGTCGTCGGTTTGGCGCGGCCCGGTATGCCGCGACGCACGTGCATTGATCGAAGGCAATATGACCCCGTGCGATCTGACCATCATTGTGCCGACATATCGCGAGGCGGCGAACCTGCCGGTCCTCGTGCCGCGCATTACTGCCGCCGTGCACCATGTTGGCCTTGACGCCGAGATCCTGATTGTCGACGACAATAGCCCCGATGACACGCCGGACCTCTGTCGCCGGCTGGCCGCGGAATTTCCGGTGCGGTTGGAAGTGCGGCAGAGCGAGCGGGGGTTGTCGAGCGCGGTCATTCACGGCATGCGTCAGGCGCGAGGCGCCGTGCTGCTGGTCATGGACGCTGATCTGTCGCATCCGCCCGAAAAGATTCCCGAACTAGTCGCCGCGCTCAACGACCCCGAGATTGATTTTGTGATCGGCAGCCGCTACGTGCCCGGCGCGGCGACCGATGAGAGCTGGGGGTTGTTCCGCAAACTGAACTCGCGTGTCGCCACCTGGCTGGCACGCCCGCTTACCCGCGTTGCCGACCCGATGGCCGGGTTTTTCGCGCTGCGAAAAACGACATTCGCCAGCGCCGCCCCGCTCGATCCGATCGGCTACAAGATTGGCCTCGAATTGATCGTCAAGGGGCGCTGCCGACAGGTGCGGGAAATTCCGATCCGGTTCGCCGACCGGTTGCATGGCACAAGCAAACTGACGCTGCGCGAGCAGGTCAATTATGTGCGGCATCTGAAACGGCTGTACGAATTCCAATTCGGCGGCTGGTTTCACCTGCTGCTGTTTCTGGCGGTGGGCCTGGCGGGCATGGGGGTCGACCTCGCGTCGTATGCCGTGCTGTTGGCCTGGTTGCCATTGGCCGCAGCCCGCGGCGCCGCAATCTGGACGGCCATGACCTTCAATTTCTGGCTGAACCGGCGGTTCACTTTTTCGGCGGCGCGGCGCGAACCGGCACTGCGGCAATACGCGGCATTCTGCCTGAGCTGCCTGTGCGGGGCGGGGGTCAATTGGGGCCTGAGCGTGGGGTTGTGCCGCCTGAACAGTGCCTTTGACGGGCATCGCCTGGCGGCGGCCATGCTGGGCGCTGTGGGCGGCGCCGGTTTCAATTTTCTGTTGAGCCGCAGTTTCGTGTTTCGAGCCCGTACGCGGGTCGGGGCTGCGGCTCAGCCACAATGCGGCGTGTCGTCGCCCGCAAGCGCCGAATTGGCCACGTTGCCTGCGAGCTTGGGCCAGGAACCGGCCAATCAGGTTTCTGAGGCACCCGTGCGCGAGAGCGAACCGGTCGTTTCCTGATGGTGTTGCGTCGGTACAATGGCACATTTTGCAGGTTGGTACATGCACCCTGTTCACGAAGCGCGGTACCATGAGTTGGAAGAGAATCATTGCTGGTTCAAGGCGCGCCGCGCGATCGTTGTCGACCTGTTGAAACAATGGGGCCGCGGCCCCGATAGTTCGATTCTCGAAATCGGCTGTTCCGCCGGGCCACTGCTGAAGCGGCTGGCTGCCGACGGCTACCGTGACCTGACGGGCGTCGACATCAGCCGGCGGGCGATTCGCCTGTGTCGCGAAAACGGCATTCCTCATGCGTATGAAATGGACGGCGCCAACCCGGCATTTGACGACGCCCGATTCGACGTCGTGATTGCTTCGGACGTGTTGGAACACCTGGCCGACGACAATCGGGCGGTAGCGAACTGGCAGCGGTTGCTCAAACCTGGCGGCATCGCAATTGTGTTCGTGCCCGCGTACAACTGGCTGTGGTCGCTGCATGACGTCGTTAACCAGCACTATCGACGGTACACGCGCCGCAGCCTGGCTGAAGTCTTGCGAAACAATGGTTTGCAGCCAGTTCGCCTGGGGTATTGGAATTTCACATTGCTGGCGCCGGTTGTCGTCGCACGCTGCGTTAACCCGCTTCCCCCGCGCCGCGCCAAGCCCGCCGGTGAGGGTGACCTGCATGCGCTGGCGCGGCCGATCAATATCGCTGTGCATCGGTTGCTGCAAATGGAAAACTGGCTGCTGAAGACCGGCTTCAATTTTCCCTGTGGGATCAGCACGTTTGCAGTGGCCCGCAACGTTTCGTCGTCGGCCGCGGCCGTGGCAAACCCGTCGGGGGTCTTGCGCGCCTGCACCTGAGATTGTCGTCGTTGGCTGATCAACCTTCTGGCACTGCCCGATCGTCGTCGATTCGATTTTCGCTTGAACATATCGTCCTTGCATTCCGTCACTCAGGTCGTGTTTTCTTGTTGGCTATGAAACAGCGTTTGACGATCCTCGCAACGCTCGTTCTGGTCGGCGCAACTGCAGCCTGCTTCTTTCCGCTGGTGCAGCACCCAACCGATTTATTGGTCGGTCCCCAACGGGGCGGCCTGAACGATGTGACCGACAATATCATTGCCACGCGCAACTTCCCGGCAGAGTCGCTGCTGCGTGACGGGGCGTTGCCGTTTTGGAACCCCTACGCGCTGGGGGGCGAACCGTGGCTGGGCAACCCCCAAACGGCGCTGTTCTACCCGCCCAACTGGCTGTTGTGCCTGCTCACCGCGCCCTTTTGGGTTGGCTGGATGATGGCCGCCCATCACCTGTTGGGGGGGGCCGGCATGTACCGCCTGTGCCGCCGGTATGGTTTTGAAGAGCCTGCCGCCCTGTGTGGGGCCGTGGCGTACCTCGCCGCACCCTATTATCTCGTGAACACGGCCGAAGGGCACTACAACCCGGTATGTCTGATGGCCTGGGCCCCGTGGGCCCTGCTGGCTTTCGAACGTGTGCGCAATGCGCAACGCGGCGGCGTGTCGTTGGTGGCGCTCGTTTTTGCCCTGTGCTTTTTTTGCGGCCATGTCCAGGAACTGTTTTACCTTGTGGTCATCATGTCGGCCTTTATGGCCGCCGATGCGCTGCATCGGTTTCGCAATGGATCGGCTGCATCCGCCTGGCGGCTGCTGCGCAACTGGATCGCGGCCGGTGCCGCAACCGCAGGGCTGATAGCGATCGACTTCCTGCCGATCTGGATCTATACCCGTCAGGCGGCGCGGGCGGGCGGGCTGACTTCGGCCCAGTCGAGCAGTGTCAGCCTGGGGCTGTCGAACCTGCTGCAATTGATCGACCCGTTCATTCTTGGCGGGCCCGACGCCTATTCCGGGCCGGGCGTCTGTTACTGGGAAACGCTGACACACTTCGGCGTCGTGCCGTTGTTGCTGGCGGCCTGCGGCGTCGTGGGCGGCTGGCGCCGGTACCCCGTGCAGCGGATCGCGGCGGTCTGGCTCGTAACGATGCTGTTTGCGTTCGGAACGCAGGGGCCGATCTACCATGCGATGCACCACTATTTTCCTGGAATAGCCCTGTTTCGCGCACCGTCTCGAGCGCTGTTTCACACGTCGCTGGCCACGGCGGTGCTGGCTGCTGCCGGTGTCGATGCGTTGCTTGCGGCGGCCCGTGCGGCGACTGCCAAAGCTCGCGGGCGCGTGCAGGCGATCGCCCTGATTGCGGTGGTCTGCACGCTGGCAACGTTCGCCGCCACGCACAGCTCACGATTCAGCGAGTTGCGGACCGAATCGTTGCAACCGGCACAAGAGGCACAGGCTGCCGCCGATCAGCCGGCGCCCCGCGCGCTGACCGGCATTCGCGGAACCGGGGCCAGGTCTCCGCTGGTTGGGGCGGTGCTTTCGCCCGCCGCGTGGTGCTATATGTCTCTGGCATTCGCCCTGATCTGGGCCGCCTGGCGGTGGCCTTTGCGCGTGCAGTTCGCCGGACTGGGTTTGACGATTCTGTGCGCCGCCGAATTGAGCCTGTTTTCAGCGAGAATCTTCAGGACGATTCCGGCGGCCGCGATTCGCGAGCGCAGCCCACTCGCGGTGTTTCTCAAGGAGAAAGCCGGGCTGGCGCGAATTGTGGCCCGGCAGGACGTGCTCAGCGACCGCGAAGCGTGGGCCGAAGGTTTGTACAAGGTGCATGCCTACGAACCCGTGCCGTTGCTGAGTTACACGTCGTTCATCGATGCGGTGACCAAAACGCGCGATCCGGTGATGGAACTGGTTGGGTTCGATCCGATCGACCTGGGCGAGTATCACCACAACCTGATCGACTTTCTGGGCGTGCGCTACGCCGTGTTGCAGTTAAGCCAGCCGCCAGCCACCATCGGCACGTGGAAACTTGCCGCCCGCGGCGGGTTGCCGCAGCAACTGCACCTGCGTGGCCAGGATACGGCCAATTCGCCGTTTGCCGTTTATGAAAACCCCACCGCCATGCCGCGGGCGTTCGTGCTGGGCCGGGTGCGAGAAGTTCGTTATGGCGAAAACCCGGTCGCGGTATTGCAAGCCGCAAACCCCCGGCGGGAACTGGTGCTGCCACACGACGCCTTGCCCGCCGGCCCGCGGCAGGAATTTCAGCCGGCGTCGATCGTGAACTATACGCCCAACCGGGTGACGATTTCGGCCGAACTCGACGCACCGGGCTACCTGGTGTTAAGCGATGTCTGGTACTCGGGCTGGAAGGCCGAAGACAACGGCCAGCCGGTGCCTGTGCTACAGGCCAACCTGGCATTTCGCGCAGTGCCGCTGGCAGCGGGAAAGCACGAAGTGGTTTTCAAATATACACCGCCGGGACTGACTTTCGGCGGGTTCGCCACGTTCGTGACCGTCGTGACATTACTGGTGACAAACCTGAATCGGCGCGATCGGGCCGCCGCCGGTACGATTTCGGCAGATGAACCAAAGGCAGAGTTCCTGGGCCGACAAGTAGAGCGAGCGTCCTGCGCCGTTGCCGACCCGTCGGCCAGCTCCGCATGACGCTCAGCCCGCGGTAACCTGTGGCTAACCGAGCCGCGTTCGATCGTTGATGGGAATTTTGCCAAACGGCCCCAACGATGACGCGTAAAATAGCACCGAGATTCTGCCCGCGCGGCGTCGCAACTCAACGTGAAAGCCTATTGCACGCGGACGCATCGAAAGCCGCAATTGGTATCGCGGTTAACTGGCGCAAGATGTACGTGAAAGGCCGAGCGAGCGATGTACGAGGCACCGTACCAGACACCTCCGCGAACTGTGTGGCCAAAGTTAATCGAAACGTCGATGGGGTCGACTGGCGGCGACTTCGAATAATAGCTGCCAGAGTACCAATCATGGCACCACTCGAAGGCATTTCCGTGCATGTCGAACAGACCGAACGGGTTGGCAATCTTCAACCCCACAGTTCGAACGTTGCCGCCCGAGTTCTTAATGAACCATCCATAGTCGGCGAGCATCGCCGGGTCGTCGCCAAATGAGAACTGCGTGGTTGTGCCGGCGCGGCAGGCATATTCCCATTCGGCCGCCGTTGGCAGCCTGTAGCCGGCGTTCGAAGCCAATAAAGCCCATTCGGATTTCTCATCCCGGAGATAACAGGGCTTAAGGTTTTCCTGTTCTGAAAGCCAGTTGCAGAATGCGACGCAGTCGTTCCAGGTGACTTGCGTCACAGGCGATTCGTCGGTGACGGGGTAACCAGGCGTTTGCCAGGTCATGGCTTTCTGTTCTGGCGTTATTTTTTCGTCTGCTTGCGTCGTACCTGAATTACCGAAACCGAACTGCTCGGCCTGGGTGACATAGTTCGTGGCCTTCACGAACTTTTTGAAATGTGCGATCGTCACTTCGGTCATGCTTATCCAATACGGTTTCGATATGGAGACACGATGCTGCGGCATTTCTTCTTTTATATAAATTAAATATCCAGCATCGAGATTAATCGCGGCCTCTTTGGCCATTTTGACTCCCTGAGCGTGTTGTTCCGGCGTGCTTCCCATCAGAAACGTCCCCGGCGGGATCAGTACCAGCGTCATCCCGATCGCGTTGATTTGTTCGATCCTGGTACCCAGTCCCAGGTGCGTGGCCCAGGCTTCTTGACCGGCTCGCGCCTGCTGTGCGTCAAATGGCGCCGACATTGGTTTGGGCGCACCGGCAGGTTTCGCGGCGTTATTCTTCGCGCCGGATTTCTTCGCGGCGGACAGTGCCAATTGTCGGGTACGGTTGTTTGCCGGTTTGACGACGCCTGCCGGGTCGTCCTTGACGAGATTCCACACGCCAATGATGACGATCAAGAGCCCCCCGAGGCCGCCCCCGAGGAGCAAGTACCGCGAGCGCCCCCAACGATTGCGAGTTTCGTTGTGGGGCCTGTTATCCGAGGGGTGAACAGCCCGGTGAATTACCCGTTCGCTTTTCGGGTTAGTGGCCACGTCGGAGTTCAGGCTGCTGTGCGTGCGCTCGGTGCTTGCGACGTTCTGGCGGCCCGACGATTCCAGCGTCAGTTGGCTGTGCGCGGCGAGCGAAGATTGCCAATCGCTCGCGCTGGCGTGCCGCTCCAGGTCGTTCGCCACGCTTTTCGAAGGGGCCGCCCGGCAACTGTCGAGTGCCGCCAAAACTTCGCTCATCGTCTGGTAGCGATCTTCGGGCTTCTTGGCCACCATGCGGTGAAAGACCCCCTCCAACTCGGGCGAAACGTCAGCACGCTCGGCCCGAAGCTGGGGAATTGGAGCCTCGCGATGGGCGAAGAACTTTTGCATCAGGCTGTCGCCGCCATACATATTATGGGCGATCAACAACCGATAGAGCGAACAGCCGAGCGAGTAAATGTCAGACCGGGCGTCGGCATGCCGGATATCAAACGCCTGTTCAGGCGCCATGTAATCCACCGTGCCCATCACCTGGCCCGATTGGGTCAAGCCTTCCGTGTTCGCCGCGAGTTGGTCATCCCAGCGTGCCAGGCCCATATCCAGGATCTTCACCACGCCCTTACGGTCCATCAATAGATTGGCTGGCTTGATGTCGCGGTGGACCACTCCGTTTTCATGAGCGAACGCCAATCCGCAAGCGGCCTGGCGGATGGAGTCCACTGCCACATCGACCGGCAGCGGGCCGCGCCCTTTCACCAGAGATCCCAGATCGCGGCCATCGACATACTCCATGACAAGATAGTGCGCGGCGCCGGCCTGACCGGCATCGTAGGCAATCACGATGTTCGGATGCACCAGTTTCGCCGCGACTTCAACTTCACGTTGAAATCTCTTCACGGCATCACCATTTTTCAGCATCGCGGGCGGCAGACGTTTAATGGCCACCACCCGGTTCATGCGGCGATGCCGAGCCTTGAACACCTGGCCCATGCCGCCAGAACCGATCTTGTCTAGCAGGACGTAATCGCCCATCAGGAGGGCGGCCGCATGGCCCTCGAGGATTTGCCGGCGCTGAAATTCGGTCAGCAGGCCGCGCTGTACCAATAACGCACCCAGCGCAACACCGGTCTGTGGGCGGTCGTCGATTGGCAGCTCGCGCCAAAACGAGCGGACGTCATCAGCCTTCATCAGGCCAGAAGTGACCAGCGCCTTGCCAAATTGAATTGCAGAGAGTGCCACCGTCGTACCCCTGGAGCCGCGAACAACTCCAGCTTACCCGTCGCAGGCCGTTCAGTGCAAGGTGCGAACGGCGTAATGCGGACGCCCCGGTTCGGGGCGCCCGCGTTGCATTCCGGCAACCGCGTGCTGCCAAATTGCAACGTGAGTTCGGCAAGGAACGGGGGGGCCGCGTGCCAAGTGGTGGGCACGACCTCACCCCGCGGCCGATTTTGCTGCGTCAATCGCAACAATCGCACGCACGAGGGGCGAATCTGTCGCCGCTGGTTCCACAAACCGACGGTCTGGCATTCGATATGCCCACAAGCATCGGTTGACCGGTTTGACGAGGTCGGCGTGCCTCAGGGTGCGCATGGCCAGCCCGCCGGAAAACCCCGGCATTCCAGCATCGAGGAGACCTGTGCGTGGTGGGTGTATCGACCGTTGACGAGCTGCATCAAGGCACGTGCCCCGCCACGCAGGACGCGGCGTGTGGTCAGGACGTGCCGTTGGCAGGGGGCGCGACGGCGGTCGTCGCCTGCGGGGCGGCGGTGAACCCGTCATTGGCCGAACCGGCGGTCGCGTGGCTCATTACGCGAATTGCCTGCATCCTGGCGATGTATGCCGGCGCGATGCTGTGGCCGATTACTTATGACCTGCGCGCCGAGAACCCGCGGGCCGGGTTTGTCGTCAGCCTGCCACAGTTCTACGCAGAATATGCTCAGCACCAGTCGGAATTCGGCAAGAAACCGATGCTTGGCGTACGCGTGGGGGGGGCGTGGCGGTGGCTCGACCCGCTCGTGCGGTGGGATGCGTTGTGGTATTTGAGCGTGGTGGAGGCCGGTTACGTGGCTGACGCCTCGTTGCCGGTGCAACAAAACATCTGTTTCTTTCCGCTGTACCCGCTGTTGATTCGCCTGCTGTGCCAGGCCGGTGTGAATCCTCTACTGGGCGCGCTGCTCATTGCGAATTTGGCCACGCTCGCCACGGCCTGCCTGCTGTATCGTGTTGTGGCGCGGCGGGCGGGCTTGCCTGCGGCGCGGTGGTCGCTAGCGTTGTGGCTGGTGTTTCCGTCGGCCCTGTTCGGCTGCGTGCCGTACGCCGATTCGCTGCTGTCCCTCGTAGGCCTGCTTTCGACGGCCCGATTGCTGGAAAACCGCTGCCTGGCGGCGGGGGCATGGGCCGGCCTGGCCTCGGCGGTGCGGCCATCGGGGTTGGCGCTCGCGGCTTCATTCGTACCAGCAGTATTCAGCCGGCGGTGGTTGTCAGCGATCGGCGGCGGAATTCTGGCAATCGGCGGGGTCGTGGCGTTTTTCGGTTACCTGGGGTGGATGTCGGGCGACCCCTGGCTGTACCCGCATGTCATTCGCAGTTGGCGAACCGAAGGCACGACGTTGAACCCGCTGGCCTGGGCCGCGAGCGTTATTCTCGGGTTGGCGCAGGCGGCGGCGCTCGTCTTGCGCGGAGGCAGCCCCTTACAGGTCTATTCGGGGCGGGTGACCGACCCCTTGCTGCTGGTGTGGGCGTTGGCGCTGTTGCCGGCTGTCCGTCGGCTGGGCTGGGGCGTTCTGTTCGGCGCACTGGTCATGCTGCTGTTGCCAATTTCAGCCAGCGGCACGATTTCCATCGGGCGCTACGTGTGGGCGGTCATGCCCGTGTTCATTGCGGCGGGCAGCAGCCTGGCGCAAAGCCGCTGGCGCTGGCCGACGCTGCTGGCGTTTTCTGTGGGGCTGGTCTGGCTGTCGTTCCTGTACGGCGGCGGTTGGGAGGTAATTTGACGATGCCCAGCGCGATTCCATTCAACAAGCCGTTCATCGCGGGACGCGAATTGTACTATGTGGCCCAGGCGGTCACACTGGGGAATATCGCTGGCGACGGCGCGTTCACGCAGCGCTGTTGTCGGATCCTCGAAGAGCAGGCGGCGATTCGCAAGGTGCTGATGACGCCGTCGTG
>JAJXXL010000505.1 GCA_021781115.1 Planctomycetota bacterium | reverse complement strand
CCGTGGTTACGGGCAGCGCCGAGCGGCTGGCGGAAGTGCGGCGGCGGTTGTCGAGCCTGTCGTGGTTCATGCGGTGCCTGGCCGAGCCGATTGCCCGCCGGGCGAACGGCGAAGATGCGTGCACGGGCCGATTCTGGGAAGGGCGGTTCAAGGCGCAGCCGGTGCTCGACGAACCGGCCCTGGCGGCATGCCTGGCATACGTCGACCTGAACCCGGTGCGGGCCCGCATCGCGGCGACTCCCGAAGAAAGCCGGTTTACTTCGGTCTACGAGCGATTGCAGGCGCTTTCGGCCGAGGGGCGCGGCGCGCCGTGCGATTCGGCCGTGTCGTGCGACGCGGTGCCTGAACATCAGGCGGGATTGCCTGTGGCCGACACGGTTCATGCAGATCCGGCTTGCGCAATGACTGGTTTCAGCGACAACGCGTTTGCTCAGGGGCCGGCGGATGACGCCGGGCGGCAGGTTCGCACGCACGCGGCGGCGGGCAGCGTGCGGCTGGAGTTGCGGCGGGAGCTGACCGACGCCAGTACGTCACACGATGAACCTCGCGACGAGCAGTGTGATACGCCGGGTGCGCGCCAACAGCCGGGCGATTCGCCACGAAAGGGCACGCGGCACGGCATGGGGCCGGGCGCGCGACCTGCGGCGGAGTGGCTGAGTCCGTTCGAGTTGTCGGCAGAGCAGAACTTGGGCGCGGCGCCCGCGGCACGGGCCTCGAACAAGGGGTGCCTGGCGATGACGTTTGCCGAGTATCTGCAACTGCTGGATTGGACGGGCCGCGCGCTGCGGCAGGAAAAACGGGGCGCGATTCCGGCAGACCTGGCGCCGATTCTGGAGCGGCTATCGGTGACGCATGACGGCTGGCTGAAACTGGTGACGGAGTTCAGCCGGATATTCCGGCGGTCGGCGGGCACGCCCGCGTCGCTGGGGCAGGACGCCGCGAAATGGGGCCGCAAACGCCGCGAAGGGATATCGCAAAGCCGCGCCGCGTTCGCATCGCCGGCGCAATTGGTCGATTGAGCGGTAACCGTCAGAAATAGCCGACGGCGTGGCCGATGCCGAAGCAGGTATGAATGCGCGCGTTGTGCGACGACAACGATGCCGCGAATGAACGGTAGCGGCCGGCGCCGCCAGTGAAAGAAAACCACTCCCTGACGGTCGGGGCTCGATGGCAGAGCGTCAGGGGCGGCGTGACTGACGCTCGCGAACCGAGCCGCGTTCGGGCAGCGATTCGGCGCGAGACACCGGCCATCAGGCAGCGATTGTGCGACAGTCGCGGCAAACAGGTCACGGCGCGCCAACGCAAGCCCACACATTTTCGCTCACGAAAGCGATCGGTGAAGCGAGGCAAGTCGAATGGTTTTATTAATGGGTGGCCTCTCTCTGCTCGTTTCGCACGGGCATTTCCGAGTTGGGACGCCGTAACCCGGCGGGGGCTGGATGATGGCAAGTTCAAGCTGGAATAGCGGTCAGAACCGGGTCAGGCGTGCTGTTCGCTTTCTTTGCGCTTCCGGAGAGCGGCCTTGCGGACGACAACTTCATGTTTCCGTTTGGATGTCCTGGCAGAGAGCTTCTTTGCGGTCGCGGCTTTCACGGCTCCAATCCGTAGCACCGCTTGCTGGAGTTGTTCGGCGACCCACGCATTGAGGCTCTTGCCGGAAAGGATCGCCGCGACATTAACCTGCCGGTGCAGGTCCGGCGGGATTCGGGTGACGAACTGGCCGGAAAACGGCTTGTCGGGAGCCTCGCCTCGTGTTTTGCAGAACTCAAGGTAATCATCGACGGACTCGTGGAATGCCTTCTTCACCTCGGCAACGCTGTCGCCCTGGAAGGTGATGACATCACGTGTGTTGATGACCTCGCCGTGAATGATGCCGGCGTCTTCGTCGAATTCGACTTTGCCGATGTAGCCTTTGTATTCCATCATGGCGTGACTCCCGCCTCTGTCAGGAACCGCCGCATGGACTTGACGGCTCCCTTATCTGTTTCCTTTTGAGGGTGTGGCCGGTGAAAAACAGCACGGACGCCGTTCAGGGCGATACGCACTCGCGAACCGGCTCCCTCGGTGATCTCCGCACCTGCGGCCTTCAGCAGGGCTTCAATGTCCCGCCAGGCAATGTTCGACCTGACGGGGTCTTCAAAAATCGCCTGAAGCGTCTGTCGGTGCTTCGGTCCCATGGCTGTCCTTAATAGTATCATCAGATGATACTGCCGTCAAGTTGCGTTTTCAGGCCAGGAAATCAGTCCCACGGCTCGAAGAAGTCCGGATCGTTCATGATCGTAGACAATTCACCGCTCACTGCCTGTGCTTCTGCCGTTTTCAAATTCCCCAGACCCTCACTCATCTTCCTTGGCAGCCCGTTGAAATTCTCCCCGTTCGGGCTGCTCCTCGGTCGGGCGGGTCGCGATCCTGCGCGGCGGGGGGTGATCGAACCAGTCGGCGAGGGAGTGGCGGTGGCATTGGGACGACGAAATGCCGAACGGCAGGGCGAACTATGGGTGGCCCCGCAAGACTTGTTCCGCAAGACTTGTTTAGGCCGCCGCGTGCGAC
>JAJXXL010000533.1 GCA_021781115.1 Planctomycetota bacterium | reverse complement strand
TGGCGGCGTTGACAACGGTTCTTTTTATGACGACGCATCGTGGTCTATCACGCTGAAGAGCACGGACGTCGGGCGCGGCTCAGTTGCAAAAGGCGTGAATTCATTTACAGCGACGGCGACGGCAACCATCAATGGCACCGTTAACTGTTCGGCAAAGGGCGTTCAAAATCTCGCCGACAACACCAACAACACGGTCGTCGGGGCGTACAGTTTGGTAAACGGCCAAGGCCAGATAACTTTTTCGATCGGCACGATCTATTTGAATTAGTCGGTCGCCGCCGGGCGACACCCCGTTCTGTCAACTTGTTTGCTGCCGTTTTTGCATCTGGCGACTTCTGTCATGCTCAGCGTATTCGTTGCAGTTTCGCTCGCGGCCATTGTGTACGCCAACCCGGTAGCGGACCTTAATACTCCGCAACAGATCCAGGAACTGGTCGAACGTCTGGTCAAAATTCCCAATTTCACTCCCGAGCAGGAGCGACAGGTTCTCGATGCCGTGGCCGACGAGTTGAAAGACCCCGAAACGCTGAAATTGCTGCCGACAATCAGCGCAATGCGCAGCAAACATCTTCGGGCGTATTTGACACAAAGCTTCTCCAATACACGGCGGGATCCTGAGTTTCACACGCCGTTGTTCATGCAGGGCTTTGCCAGGGGCACAGCGATGGAAATTCGCGCCTTCGTCCATATTCCTGCCGGCAAAACGCCGTCTGCCAAGGCGGTCGAACAGATGCAAATCCTGCGGCGGATATTTGAAGAGCGACTGGCCGAGTTGTACCCAGGCATTCAGAAGTTGGAAAATTGGGGTGAGGTCAAGCGGCAGTTGGAAGTGGTGATGTATGATCAGGAAAGTGACTTTAACGCACGCTACAAAACGGAACTGCCCAGCGAGCAATTTGAAGCACTCGCCGCCGAACTGCGGCAGATTCCCGAAATTGGCGTAATCAGGCGTAGGCGGCCCTTTAACATGCGCGACAAACCGCCCGTTGCGCAACCTGCACGGCGGCCCGTCGAGCCGACCGCGCAGACGGCACCGGCAAACCCGCGTGGCACAAGCGGGGCCGGCAGCACACGAGGGCGGGATTCGCAACCACCCGCCCAGGGTGAATCCTGGCTGGCACCGTCGAATCCATTTACAAACCGGATTCCCTGGCCAGAGGCCGATGAATACTCACGGAATATGTGGCTCAGATCTCTTGGCAGGGTGGAACTGGCATTTCAATTCAGGCGTCCGGTTTCCGGTGCTTTTTCCAAAGTTTCCCCCGACCGGCAGCCGGACGCGCTGGTTGCCTATTTTCATGCGCACAGTGCGGAATCGGGCAGTGGCCCAAGCGTGGAAGAAGAACAAAACGAAATTGAAAAGCGGCGAATGGAGGACAGCCGCGAAAAGATCCAGCGCGACTGGGAAAGAACCGTAAACCGCAGCGTTGCCATTCGGCCCTCGCCGCCGCGCACTCAACCGATCGCCGAACCTGCGCTGCAACCCCCGCCCCGCGGGCGGCTCGCGTGGGTGCTGGCCGTCAATGGCGTCGCCGGCGCAGCGTTGGTGGCGCTGTACCTTCGCGGCCGATTCCGCCGCAAATGACGACTCGACTCGTGGCCTCGCGATGTCGGCGCGGGGCGACATTCACCAGGAACCTGTTTCGTGCACGCCGTTTTCGCAATCATTCTGCTTGCCAACACGCCGCTCGATGAGCCGGCCTGGCAACTCGACTCGCCGCAACGGCTGCAGCAACTGGTGGCGCTTTACCTCCAGCAGCGCCACCTGGCGCCCGCCCAGAACCAGGAAATCCTTGACGCAGTGGCGGCGGCGATCAGGGATCCCGAAATCGTGCGGCGGTATCCCCGGCTGAGCGTGGTGCGCAAGAAAGAACTGAAAGAAGCGCTCACGAATCAGTTCTACATGCTGCATGACCAGACGGAGTACCACACGTCGCTGTATGTCAAGGGGGTTACGGCCCGCACGGTGCAGACAATTCGTGGCTACACGCTGCTTGATCCGGAACCAGCCCCCACGGCTGAGGCGCTCGAACAGGTGCATACCCTGCGTGCGCTGTGCGAGGCGAGACTCCTGGAGCTGTACCCCGGAATCCAGCAGTTTCGCAACCCGTGGGCCAGAATCGTTCGTGAGCTGAATCGACTAGTCAAAGTTCAGGAAAGCGACTTGAATCCCGGTTTCAAGGCCGCCCTGCCAGACGACGATTATCAGAAGCTGCTCCGCGAAATCCGTGAAATTCCCGCGGTCACGGTCGGCCAGGGCTTTTCGCGTGCGTACTTTGCCATCGACCGCCGACAAAAGGGGCTGCGCCCGCCTCCGCCGGACGAAGAACTTTACGGGCCGGGTCAAACCCGCGTCTCCTGGCGGGCTGCCGATCACGACACGCGGGAAGCATGGCTGACAGGGTTTGGGGCCTCGGATTTGACATTGCAATACACCGCCCCGATCTACGCGGCGTACGACGGCCTGTTGCCCCGCGGGAGTTCGAGCCGCCTGAGCAGATTTCTGCAGTTTGAAGGGGACGATTCGATGCAAGAAATGATCCGGCGGGCCCAGGCTGAGGAGCATGAAATCTACATGCGGCTGGTCGGTGCCACGCCCAGGGGCGGCACGCGGCCCAATACGGCAAGCCCGCGTGCGCCAAGCCCTGCGCCCGGCCCGCCGCAACCGGCGCCGCCGGGCGTTGCCGCTCCGCCATTGGAAAATCGCAGCAGTCTGATTTTGATTGTGGCGGGTTTGGCGGCGGCCGCCGTGCCGCTGATCGCGTTCTACCTTTTTGGCCGCAGGAACAGGAACTGACAATGCGCAACGCCCGGCGAATTTCCATGGCGCTCTGGTTTCTGGCGGGCGCCGCCAGTGCGGGCGTCTGCTGCCTGACATTGGCGGGCCGCAGCCACGAAACCGAACGCCCGTTGCCCGTTGAACCGATCGCGCCGGCTGCGGCGGCTGTTGCCGTCGGGTTTCAGAAGTCGCCGGGCGGCCAGGAAACTATTTTGTCATTTTTTTCGATTTTCTTCAAAAACTTACTTGCTTGCTTGCTTGCTTGTACGATGTGGCGAATATGGTGGCAACGACGATGAACGGTCATTGGTGACCGACCGTGCAGAAGATTGAACGTGTGTCGCGGCCTGCGGCGCGAACGGGGCAAGGCCCGGTAAAAAGTGGGTGGTGCGTGTCCTCTCGGTCTGCCGTTCGGGCGGAACCGGGTTCTTGGTGTGCGGTTTCAGTGTGCTGTTTGAAGCGGCGCTCAACCGAGTGAATCGCGCCAGTACCTGTCAATGCGCGAATCGCCGCTGCGTGACACACAGGTTAAATGGGCGGATTCGGTTTTGATCGACGATGGTCCAGCCAATATCAAAGCAGGCAGCCGTTCACCTCATCACGACGGCCGTGCCCCGAATTCTTGGCGCTGTGCTCGTCACGGCAGCCGCCGTCAAGTGGCCACATGTCACGAACGCACCGCGAGATTTGTGGCTCGAAATGCTGCAGGTCGCGTTTGAGGCATACTTGGGATTATGGTTTTTACTAGGCGCTTTCCAACGGCAGAGCCGCTGGGTCGGGATATTCACGTTCGCGGCATTCGCGGTTTTTTCTGCGACGGCCGGGTTCGCCGGACGAAATGACTGTGGCTGCTTCGGTGCAATTGACGTGAACCCGTGGCTGGTTTTCGCCTTCGATGTCGCGTCGCTCGCCGGGCTCTTTATCTGGCGCCCGCTGGCTGTGTCGCGACTGACGTGGTGTGACATGATTGTCGTTGTCCTGGCTGCGCCCGTTGTGTTCTTGCCATTCATCGCGCCTGCCACGAGTCGCGCGGTCATTTCGCGTGCAACCCTGGCCGCGGTGTCGCTGGGGCTGGCGCCGCCACACGCGGCGATCATCGACCCAGAGGCGTGGCTTGGGCGGCCGTGCCCCATCCTCGATGCGATGGATTGCCCGGCCAACCTGCGTGTCGGGCGCTGGTTCATCGTGTTGTACCACGATGATTGCGCTCGTTGCCGGCGCTTCCTCGAGGCCCTTGACGACGCAGTAAATCGTGGTTCGCAACATCATCAGCCGGGTGGGCTGCGAATCGCACGAGTTGAACTTCCGCCATATGCCGATCGACGGCTTGGCTGCGCTCCGCCCGAGGCGGTGGTCGACGGGCGGCTGCTCGACGCGCGGGCTTGGCATGCGCCGGTGCCGTTCACCTTGGCGCTTCGCGAGGGCGTCGTGACGGACGTGATTTACCCAGACCGCGACGCCATTGGCCGGATCGTGGCGGCGTCTCAATAGCATTTCGAGGAAGGCGAAGATCGTTTCCAATTATTTTTTAGCCTGAGCGCCGGCGATTGCTGCCGGCGGGCTTCAAGATCATGAGCGATATGATGGCAGACGCAGCGACCGATGCGCCCCGCGATGCAACGCCCGAACGTCGTTGGCGAAACGCCGCACTCGCCGCCGCGCTGTTGATTGCGCCGGTCGCGGCGCTGATCGCCGCACGGCTGGAAGTCCGCTACTCGCAGGGGCATGCGCGTGTACGAAGTCGGGCCATCGATGTTCCCGAATCGGCGCTCAATTTCGGCGTGGTCTGGAGCGGTTCCGACTTTCAGTGGGAGTTGCCGGTCACGAACACGACAGCCGCCGCGGTGACGATCGAGCGCATCGACATGTCGTGCAATTGCACGCGTGCCGAGCCATTGCCACTCACGATTGCCGCAGGGCAAACACGCAAACTCATGCTGAATATTGACCTGCGGCGGGCTCGTCCGCCCGTGGCACAAGGGGGCGAGGCGGTGACGCCCTTTTCTGTCACGTTGCGGCCCATCGTTACCGAACTTCCCACGCGCGCGGCGTGGCAGCTTCGCGGTGCGGTGCAAACGGCTTGGGTTTCGTCGTCGCCGGCGCTGGACATCGGCGATGTTGTCGTGGGCGCAACGCCATCGGAAATGAGCGCTGAGTTAACATGCCTGAACGGCGTCGTTGCGCTGGCTGCGGAATGCGATCCCCGGTTTGCCGAGGTCAAGCTGAATCAAAAGAAGTCAGGCCCGCCGACGTACCGTCTGTCAGTCTGGCCAAAGCCAGGACACACGACAGGACGATCGACCGGTTCGATTCGAATTCGGGCGGTCGGGCCGAATAGGCAACTTATTCCCGACGGTACCGTAGCGGTCATGATGAATCTGGTCGGACCGGTCGCCGCAGTTCCTGACGCATTGCACTTGGGTCTTGTGAAACCGGGTGTCGCGATTCCGCAAACCGTGACATTGCATTCACGAACGGGCACGGCGTTTCGCGTGGAATCGGTACGGTCGATTGATCCGTCGATTGTGAGCGTCAGTTTGGCACAGCCAGCCGCGAACAATTCGAGCCACCTCCAACAGGTGGTGCCCATCAGCATACTACCGAAGGCTCCGGGCGATCGAACCACGATAGTCGAACTGACGGTCCGCCAGGAGGCAAGCGAACCGTTTACAGTTGATATCCCCGTTTCTTTCAGTAACGAAGCGCCGGGTTTGGCGCGCCAAACCGGCAGCGACGATGGTGCGTAATTCCAGCGACGCCGGGCCGCGCCCGAACAAAGCAAACGCGAATTTGCGGTAATTCTCAAGGGTAGCCGTGCAAGTCATCAACTTGCCAGTCCATTGAAGGCGAGGTCAAAAATGTTCCAACGCACCGTCTGGATTACCTGTCTCGTCTGCGCAATGAGGTGCGGCCGACTTGACGCGGACGACGGACTGGCGCATGCCGAAGTTACGGTGAAGCAGTTGGTCGACCAGTGGGCGCAGCGCCGGACGCGTTATCGGTCGATCGACGCCACGTTCGTCGAACAGCCGGTTAAAGAGTCGAAATCAGGCAATATCCTGCTGGAGGCGATGCGCAGAAACATCGACTACCAAACAGCAGCCAAGACGATAAACGTTGATGCACTGACGCCCGCATTCGCCTGCCGCCTCTGGTGCGATGGCGTCAAGTGCCGCATGGAGCTCGACATGGAGCGAATGCCGCGGCCGGAACGTGCGCAGGTTATGACGTTCGACGGGGTCACGTCCAAGTCGTTGACCCCCCTTTTCAAGCGGTCGGAAGGCGTCGAATACCCGGCCGGGTTTGTGCACCGCGATCCGGTCGCGAAACTCGACGATATATTCATGATCCGCCCGATTCGGTGGGCGTTTTACGGGGTGAACATCGGAAAAATGAAGTTCGATGTCGAACGGATGACAATGAGCAAACGCGCCGGAGTTTTTGATGGGTGCGAATGTGCTGTCGTTGAATATCGCGAGCCGGAAAGCGACAGGGTGCACGTGTATTGGTGCGATCCGGGAAAGGACTTCGCGATCGTGCGGTATCTCAGCATGGCGGCACAACGCGTGAAGTTGCAACTGGATTGTCATTATTCGCGCCATGAAACCGGGCTCTGGCTGCCGGCGAAATGGACGACCTGGTGGTTCGACGGCAATTGCGCCCCGGTGATGATCTATGAAATGACGGCATTGACGTACGTCGTCAACCCGACGATTGATCCTTCCCGGTTTGACCTGACGTTCCCAACGGGTGCCGTCATCAGCGATTTGCGGCCGGGCAAACCCAAGGGCCGAACCGGAACTTACGACTACGTCGTGTTGGAAAACGGCGGCGAACGCCGAATCACCTGGAGCGAGCGGAATGCGACTTATCCAGAACTCCTCAAGACGCGGTCGGGGGAGGCGGGGTTGCCGCCACGGCGAATGGGCCTTGTTCGATGGCTCGTCACCGCGAATGCCACCGTGCTTTTTGCGGTCGTAGCCGGTGTGATTTACAGAAAGGTTATTCGTCGCACGTGACGCCCGGTAAAGTTGCTGCCGCCAATACCGAACGCCAGTGCGTCGGCGTAAAGCTGGGCGTTTGCGCAAATCGTGGTTCAAAGTGAATTTCGTTTCCTCAATCCTCATTTCATGGAGCTCGCCATGCAGACAAATCCTGGACAGACGTTGCGACAAGTCGTTAAAAACGCCCCGTGGATCCGGATCGCATTATCGATTGCCGTCGCGTTAGACGTCGGGGTGCTGGGTTTGGCGCCGCTCTACGCAGACTGCGGTACCCCAAGTTGCGCCGAAGCCGATGGTTTTGTGACGTGGGATGGAAGTGCGCCCCTGCCCGAGCCATGTTTACAGCCCAGTCCGAGTTCCTGCACAAACGCACTGGCGTACTCCAGCCTTGGTGGGGCGTGCACGAAACATGCCACAATGACGACAGTCGCGTCCCAGTGCAACACGGGCGCAATCGATTGCAGCGACCAAAGCGTATTTGGAGTTTATGTCTGTTCGCCCACGGGTAGCTGCGTCAACGATACAACGATTGCGCGAGCGTTCTGCGCCAGCGGCACGCCGCCCTGTGGCGTGGCCGGGTCGTGGAATGAATACATGGATGCCTACGGCGGCAGTTGCGACTGACAGACACAATTGCCATCGGGCCCTTATTGGCTGGGGCCAGACGATCATCCGCTCGAGAGCGGAGGGCGCACGACTTGATGCGATCGTGGTTCCGACGGCACGCGGCGGCGCTCGTTACGATTCCACCTGATTGTGTCTGAACCGCGACGGCTGGCGGAGATGTTGCGGGCCATGGCGTAACGGTGCACAATTCGAGTGATTTGTGCGGTCCCTTCGCGACCGGTATACGGAGCAATCCCACGTGTCTGATCCGGCCGGTCAATCTCATCTCTTTGATTTAGCCGCCGACGCATTCGAGGGCTGCAGGCCCTTGACAGCCGCGCCGCCGCGCATCGGGTGCCCTGTCGTCGCCCCGGTGGCCCCAGGCCTGACCATCGTCATCCCCGTGTACAACGAACGGGCCACGGTGCTCGAGTTGATCGAACGGGTGCGGGAGGTGCCGTTTGATGCGGCGGGCGGGTGTGAACTGATCGTCGTCGATGACGGTTCCACCGATGGTACGCGCGAACTGCTGGATGCACTGGCCGACGTGACGGGTGGTGACTCGCTGCGCGTGCTGCATCACGCGGCGAATTGCGGCAAAGGGTGGGCGATTCGCACGGGGCTGGCGGCAGCGCGGGGTCGGTTTGTCGTCGTGCAGGACGCCGACCTGGAGTATGACCCGCAGCAATTGCCCGGTCTGCTCGAACCGCTGCTGGCGGGCACGGCGCAGGTCGTGTACGGCTCGCGGTACTTGAAGGGCAAAACGAACGTGAATGGTTCAGGTGATGTGAATGGAGGGCGGAATCGAAAGGGCGGGCGGGACGCCCGCGGTCCCAGGGGGGGCGACAATGGGCGGTTGTTCCGGCACGGAGTGCGGCTGTTGAACCTCGTCGTGCGGCTGCTGTACGGCGTGTGGCTGACCGACGAAGCGACCTGCTACAAGATGCTGCCGACTGAACTCCTGCGGCGGCTCGACCTGCAATGCGCGCGGTTTGAATTCTGCCCTGAACTGACGGCCAAGTTGTGCCGGCTGGGCATTCCCATCGTCGAACGCCCGATTTCCTATGTGCCGCGAGGAAAATCGGAAGGCAAAAAACTGCGGCTCCGCGACGGCTGGGTTGCAATCGCCACGCTGTGGCGGCATCGACATTGGCGCGGCGAAGCAGGGTGATAAAAATTTACCATAAAGACACAAAGACACGAAGGGTGTACGGGTTGGTCAATGCGCGGGTGGCGGGAGGGCATGGAGAAGATCGCGAATGTCAGGTTCTGGCGGCGGGTTGTGGCGGGCAGCACGGCTGAGGATTGCGCTAGGCGGCATGTTGCTCGTGCATGCTGTGTTACTGGGCTGGTCGGCAACGCGGCACAGCCCGACGGTCGATGAAGTCGGCCACTTGGCGGCGGGCATCAGCCACTGGCAACTCGAACGGTTCGACCTGTACCGGGTCAACCCGCCGCTGGTGCGGCTCGTCGCCGCGCTGCCGGTCGTGCTGTGCGGGCCGAAAACCGACTGGGGTACATACTCTGACGCGCCGGGCAGTCGCACCGAGTTCGACGCCGGGCGGAAATTCATCAGCCTGAACGGCGAGGAATCGCTGTGGTATTTCACGCTGGCGCGGTGGGCCTGCATTCCGTTCAGCCTGCTGGCGGCGGTCGTGTGTTACGCCTGGGCCGCCGAACTGTTTGGCGCGACGAGCGGGCTGTTGGCTGCGGCGCTGTGGTGTTTTTCGCCGCTGGTTATCGGCGCGGCCGAGCTCATCACGCCCGATGCGGGGGCCGCGGCGCTGGGTGCGCTGGCGAGCTGGCTGTTCTGGCGGTGGCTGAAGCGGCCGGGCTGGTGGGGCGCTGTTCTCGCCGGCCTGGCGCTCGGGTTGGCGCTGCTGTCGAAGACGACCTGGGTGATTCTCGTACCGGCATGGCCATACATTTGGCTCGCGTGGCGGCTCGCCGGGGCCGGGCAAGCATGGGCGAGCGCAGCCCCTGCCGAGGCGGCTGAGCCAGCCCCGTCATCCAGGCCGGCAAGCCGCGGCTGGTGGAGCCAACTGGGCCAGATGATCGTCATCGAGGCTCTGGCCCTGTACCTGCTGAATTGTGTCTACATCATGGAAGGCACCGGCACGCCGCTGGGGCAGTTGCCGTTTGTAAGTCGGGCCTTCAGCGGAATCGAAGACCGGGAGACAGTGCGGCAGCTTGGCGGCGGCAACCGGTTCAGGGGCACGTTTCTCGGGGCGATTCCCATGCCCGTGCCAAAGAATTTTCTGCTGGGCATCGATGTGCAAAAGCGGGATTTCGAGCAAGGGTTTCGCTCGTATTTGCGGGGCGAGTGGCGGCAGGGCGGCTGGTGGTACTATTACCTGTATGGGCTGGCGGTCAAACTGCCGCTGGGAACCTGGGCGCTGGCCGGGCTGGCTGCCGGCCTGATGGCAGCCCGTGCACGGTATCGGGCGCCGCTGGCCGACGAACTGTTTTTGCTGTGGACGCCGGTGGCGATTGTGGCGCTGGTC
Source organism: Planctomycetota bacterium (assembly GCA_021781115.1). Lineage (GTDB taxonomy): Bacteria > Planctomycetota > Planctomycetia > Planctomycetales > Planctomycetaceae > JAJXXL01. The sequence continues at coordinate 533 of JAJXXL010000533.1, read as the reverse complement.
AGTTCGCAAACGGGGTTCAACCATCATTTGCGGTACGTGCTGCCGGCGATGCCGTTTCTGTTCGTGGGGGTCAGCCGCGTGGCGCGGGCGGTGGAATTCGGCGATCGCAACGTGCTGGCGTTCGGCGCTGCCGCGTTCGCGTGGTCGGTCGGCGGGCTGGCGTTCGTGTACCCGCATTGCCTGTCGTATTTCAACGAACTGGCGGGCGGGCCGCAAAACGGGGCGGCGCACCTGCTCGACAGCAATATCGACTGGGGACAGGATCTGGTGCATCTCCGGGAGTGGATGGCCAGTCACCCCGAGGCGCGGCCCATGCGCCTGGCGTATTTCGGCATGATGGATCCCCGCGCGATCGGCATCGAATTCGAGGCAGCGCCCAGGGGGCCGGTCGAAAAAGCCGACTTGAAACGGCCCGAGGCCCCCGACTTCGGTCCGCAGCCGGGCTGGTACGCCGTGAGTATCACGTTTCTGCACGGCCTGCACTTTTCGATTCCCGATGGCAAGGGGAGCTTCCCCTGGGTTGGCACCGACGC
>JAJXXL010000009.1 GCA_021781115.1 Planctomycetota bacterium | reverse complement strand
GCGTACTACGAGAGTTTTCCTGTCCAGGCGCCACCCCTTGGGGTCTTCACGCACCCAACTCCAACCGTCGGCGAGCTTATCGACGAAGGGATCGGCGAACAAGATCTTTTCTTGTGCGCTGACGCCATGTGCCGTCACCGCGATGATGATGAAGAAGGCTCGTGGGAAACGGAAGGTGCGTTCCTTGGTCCTGAAAGCGCGAATCGGCTCGGTCGGCATTTGCTGCAATTGTTTCTGTGCCGGCAAGCACCGCCCCAGATCAAAATCTGACGCCTGTCGTTTGTCGCATGGCATTTTATGGGTGCCTCGAATTGGAAATGGAATTGGGTGGCATGAGGCATCGCCAGGATGATCGTCATGCGTAACTTATTGCTTCACTATTGGTTGCGTCGCGGTTCACGATATGGACGGCTGACGGTTCGCCTGTGCGGACTGCAAGGATACCTGGCCGGCTGACGAGCGCCCGGGACGAACGGGTTGCACGGTGCGGCTACCCCAGGCGTCCGAACTGGCGGTCAAGTTCGGCGCGGCTCAGGACGAGTGCTGTGGGGCGGCCATGAGGACAATGGTGAGCGTCGTCCACCAGATGCCGTTGGGCCAGCAGCGATTCAATCTCTTCGGGGGTCAGCCGTTGCCCTGCCTTGACGGCGGCCTTGCATGACATCATGTGCAGCAACCGGTCGAGCATGTCTCGCCGCGACAACCCCTGTTCCGAGCTGGCCAACTGAGCGGCGACGTCGCGCACGATCTGGGCCGGGTTGCTGCGCGACAGGAGCACCGGGTATGCGGTGACGAGCACGGTATTGCCACCGAACGGTTCAACGCCCAGGCCGAATTCGGCCAGTGTCGCCGCGTGTTCTTCGAGCAATGCCGCTTCGGTTGGCCCGAGCTCGACGGCGTCGGGCAAAAGCAGCCGTTGCGATTCGACCGCCCCCGCAAGGACGCGGGTGCGCAACTGCTCGTACAAGATGCGTTCGTGCAGCGCGTGCTGGTCGACGACGGTCAAACCGTCGGCCGTTTCGACCACGAGATAGGCATCATGAATCTGCATGGCCCGCACACCCCAGTCGGGGCGGGGCGGGTTGGGTGCGGCCGAATCGGCCGGCGATGCGTTTTGCCCAGTCGGTACGGCGCCGCCTGGCGGGTGCTGGTGCAGTTCGCCATCGAAAACACGGGGCGGGACGGCCCACGGTTCCTCGTCGGTTTCAGGCGGGCCGGGCGAAAACCGGGATATTGTGTCCGGGGTGACAATCTTCCCTTCGTCGAGTGCTTTCTCGGGGGGTGCCGAGGGGGTTTCGTACGGAGACCAGCGTGCCGCAAGGTCGTTGGCCCAACCCGCCAGTTCCTGCTGCAACTGCAGTTGCCGCACCGGGTCGGCGGGTGCGGGCGGGCGGGCGGGTTCGAGCTGTACGGCCGCGGGCAGGCGCAGGTTGCTGTCGAGATTCATGCCCAAGAACTTCGTGCGCAGGGCGGCGAGCAACTGCCGGTACAGCGGTTGAGCTTCGCGAAAGCGGACCTCGGCCTTCGTGGGGTGCACATTGACATCGACGAGGGCGGCAGGCATTTCGAGAAACAGGAAGCTGATGGGGTAACGCCCGACCATGAGCAAACCGCGATACGCCTCGCCCAAAGCATGTTGCAACGAGCGGTCCTGAATCCAGCGACCATTGAGAAACAGGTATTGGCTTTTACGGGTCGCTTTGCTTTGCGACGGATGCGCAACGTACCCCCAGATGCGAACGTCATTCAGCCGCGATTCGACCTCGATCAGGTGCTGCGCCAGGTCGCCGCCGAAAAACAGCCGCACCCGATCCAGCAACCGCTCGGTCGCGGGCAGCTCGTACACCACCCGCCGGTTGTGCCGCAGAACCATGTGCAACCGCGGGTTCGCGAGCGCGATTTTGGTGAACTGCTCGCCAATGTGGCCGAATTCGGTGCCGCTGGTTTTGAGGAACTTGCGGCGGACGGGGGTGTTGAGAAACAATTCGCCCACCTCGATCAACGTGCCGGCGGCACAGCCGCACTCGCGCGGCCCGACACGCACCCCCTGATGGACCTCAATTTCCTGGCCCGCGGGGCATTCGGCGGGGCGGCTGCGAATGCGCAGCCGGCTGACCTCGGCAATCGACGCCAGCGCCTCGCCCCGAAAGCCCAGCGTTTGCACTTGAAACAGGTCGTCGGCGTGGGCGATTTTGCTCGTGGCATGGCTGCACACCGCAAGTTCGAGATCGCCGGGGTGAATGCCTTCGCCGTCGTCGAGCACGCGGATCTGTTCCAGCCCCCCTTCGGCGACATCGACTTCAATGCGGGTCGCCAGGGCGTCGACGCTGTTTTCCAGCAGTTCCTTGACGACGCTGGCCGGGCGCTCAATCACTTCGCCAGCGGCGATTTTATTGACGACGCTCGGGCTGAGTTGGTGAATTCGCGGCATGGTGTTCCTGCACGGGGCCGCTGTCACTTGTTTTCGCCCGCACCGGGCGGCGCGGGACGCGACTCTTCGGGTGCATGCGGTTCGGCTACGGCGATCGAGTGTACCAGATCGGGCGGCAGCCGTCGCTGCCGAAGGTCGTCGCGGCGGAGCTGCACCTGCCGGTCAAATTCAGAAAGCACGTCGAGCGCCTTGTCGGTCGAGGAAACCAGCCCGATGATCAGAAACTGAACGATGGCCAGAACATAGCAGGCCCAGCCCCACGCCCCGGTCTTGAGCACGGCCAGGATCGCCAGCACGAACGACGACCGGTCAAGATGCCGGCACAGCAGCCCCACGCAAAATGGCCAGAGCTGGGCCCGCAATGCCGCCAGCCGCCGCCCCGGCGGCAGCCGCAGCCGGGCGGGCCCGGGGTGAATGATTGGAAACAGGTCCTGGTCGGGCATGGCCTCGACCACACTGATCGCCAGCAGCAGCCGAAAACCGAGCACAACCCAGGCGTGGTTTTCCTGCAGGTTCAGAGGCACCCAGCCGAACAGCGCGTCCTCCATGTTGGCCGTGGCAACCAGCAACAGCAATGACCCGCGCACCCACTGTTCGAGGTCTTTGGCGAGTTCGCGGTTGAGCTTTTCGCCCGGCGCGGCGTGGCGCAGGCAGACCCGCATCAGCGGGGCGGCCAACACGCCGACGATTAGCCGCACCAGGGGCGCCAGCAGCCACCGGATCAGGTTTCCCATGCATAAACCCCTGTGCCGAATTTGATCGCCGCGGTCATGCACCCGCCGTCGCCCGCGGGCGCAGGAGCACGACCACTGATCGCGGGCCGACGGCATACACGGGCGATGCCAGGGGCGGGGCCTGTTCGGCATCGCCGATGTCGTAGGGGCTGGCCAGGCTGGTATCGACGATGCGGCGCCAGGAGCCCGGTTCCTGAATGGTGAAATCACAGGCCTGCCAATGAGCGTTGAGCATCACGTACAGGTCGTCATCGTCCAGCACCGCGCCGTTCAGAAAATACGCCAGGTGGCGGCTCTCGGGTGAAAAATCGACCGTGCGGCCGAACCCGTACCAGCGCACGTCGTCGCGCCAGAAACGGCTGCGGGCGATGCTGGGGTGCGCCTTGCGAAAGGCAATCATCTTCTGAAAAAATCGGAATATGTCGCCGTGCGTCTCGAGCCGGCTCCAGTCGAACCAGGTCGATTCATTGTCCTGGTTGTAGGGGTTGTTGTTGCCATGCTGGGTCCGCAACCCTTCGTCGCCTGACCGAAACATGGGCGTGCCGTTCGCCAGAAACAAGATGCTGCACAGGTTCTTGATCTGCCGCTTCCGCAGTGCCAGTACATCGTCGGTCAGGCCGTCGTCGCCTTCGCAGCCGCAGTTCCAGCTCAGGTCGTCGGCGGGGCCGTCGGTGTTGTTGTGCCCATTGGCCCAGTTCCGCCGCGTGTTGTACGACACCAGATCGTACATCGTGAACCCGTCGTGGGCACAGATATAATTCACGCTTTGATAAGGGTGGTACGCCGCCGGGCCCACATCGGGAAACAGGTCGTCGCTGCCATACAACCGCGCCATCAGCGGGCCGACCATGCCGGGGTCGCCGCGCACGAACCGCCGCACGTCGTCGCGAAATTTTCCGTTCCATTGCCACGCCGCCGAACCCGGAAACGCCTTGCCCAGGAGGTACCCGCCCATGCCGACATCCCACGGCTCGACGATGTGCCGCACCGAATACAGTTCGGGCACCGCCCGGATCTCGCCACTGATCGCCGGGTCGGCGTTGATCGAACCGTCGGCATTGCGCACGCCCACCGATGCCAGGTCATACCGGAACCCGTCGACGTGCATTTCATTGACCCAGTACCGCAGGCTGTCGATGATCATTTCCCGCACGGGCGGGGCCGATACCTTGAGGCTGTTGCCCGTGCCCGAAAAGTTCTCGTAGGGCCGGTCGGGGTCGTTGCTCAGGATGTAATACTCGGCATTGTCAATGCCCTTGAAATTGTAGGTCGGGCCGCGCTGGTCGCCCTCGGCGGTGTGATTGAACACCACGTCGAGAATGACTTCGATGCCGGCGGCGTGAAATGCCTTGACCATTTCACGAAATTCATCCTTATGCCCGGCGGTGCGGCAGGAGCACGCATACCCCTGATGCAACGCGAAAAAGCTGAGGGGCATATAGCCCCAGTAGTTGTTCTCCTGCGGGCCAACCTGAAACACGGGCATCAGTTCGACAGCCGTGACCCCCAATTCCTGCAAATACGGAATTTTGTGAATCAGCCCCGTATACGTGCCGCGTTCGACCTCGGCGACGCCAGAATTCGGGTTCCGCGTAAACCCCCGGACGTGCAACTCGTAAATGACCATGTCCGATTCATGCCAGGTGCGACGGTCGCCGTCCCACGGAAACGGCGCTTCGTTCTTTTCGAGCACGCCCAGCATGGCCCGGCCCCTGTTCGAACCGTAGTCCATCGCCGCCTGCCGGCTGAACGTCGGGGGGATGAACACCGACTTCACATAGGGGTCGAGCAGAATTTTTTGCGGGTCGAACGCGCTCCATTCGGAACCGCTGCGCGGCTCGGGCCCGGTGATTTTGTAGGCGTACAGCGTTGCGCCGCGCAGGGCCGCTTCGGGCAGGCGGCAATGCCAGGTGCGGCCGCTGCGGTTTTGAATCGGGTCAAAATGATGCGTCGCGACCGGGTTGACCAGGTCTTCTTCGACGTACAGCAGCAGCGTCACGCTGTCGGCGTTGCGTGAACTGATGGCGAAGTTGAACGCCCGCTCGTGTGCGACCCACACGGCCCCGAACGGCCGTGGCGATCCTTCTCGTGAAGCCCAGGTTGGCATGGCGGAATCCGTCAGGCAATGGTCTTTGGGTTTTGCAATTCTTCCCGTAATATCCGTTCGAAACGTGCGAAACTCGGCAAATGCCGGCGGAGTTCGGCCGGCCTGAGCCGGGCCAGCAGAGCAAACGAACACTTGCCTTTGGCATAGCCCTGTTTGCAACCGCGAGTGGCCTGGACCAGCGCCCCCTGCACGTCACTGCGGGTTCGTGATTCCAGGTTGGTCTGGCTGGGCAGTGAATTCTCGTGCAGGCATTGTCCAAAGTGCGCGCGCAGCGCTTGCCGATCGGCGACGAGCCACGTTTCCATGCACGTTGTCATCAGCAAGACCTGTTCGTCGCGTGCGCCGTCGGGCTGGCGCCAATGATCGCGCTGATGCAGGTGATTCCAGGTCGCTTCGACGACTTCGAGGGGGTCTTCACTGTCGATGAGCAGCGCGACAAATTCGCCTTCGCCAGCGCTCTCGCAGGCGATCGAGAAGTCGTCGAATGCCGCCTGGCGACCGCCGCACGCGACGAGGCGGGGCATGCGCCCGGTAAACTCGCAGTGTTCCAGCAAATGATGAAACCCCTCACGGCACCGGGTATGAAGTTCCTTGGAATCGCCGCCGCCTTCGATATAAATTTTGGCGTTCACCAGCGTGTTCCTCCAATTTCACCGCGGGTCCACAACTGCCCCAACCGGTATTTCTCCAACCACTCTTTCAAAGCGTCGGTCACCTCAAGCCGCTTAGCCGCAGTCTGGCCACCGTGTTTTTCGACGACAATCACCGATTCGGGACACTCGGTCAAAGCGTCGACGAGCCCATCGGAATGGGTTGTCACGATGAGCTGCGTTCGCTCGGATGCAGCCACAAGCAGGTCAGCAATTTTGGGAAGCAAGTCGGGGTGCAGGCCAAGTTCCGGCTCCTCAATGCAAACGAGTTGGGGCGGATTGGGGTCGCACAGAATCGCCAGCAGGCACAAATACCGCAACGTGCCGTCTGACAGGCGGCTGGCCGGAATGGTGAAACTGCCCTCGGTGAGAAACACCTCGACCGTTCCGCCCTTGATTCGAACGTCAAAGTCGTCGATTCCAGAGTACAAATCGCGCAAATGGCCAATGATTATGTTTTTGGCTTGTGGCTCGCCCCGGAGGTGATTCAGGAATAATCCCAAATTCGAAAAGTCTTCTTCCAGCCGGTCGCTCGGCAAATCGGCCGCCTGGGGACTGCGAAACACCGACGACCGGCCAAACGTCCATTCGCGGTACAGCCGAATGCGGCCATAGACGTCGGCCAGGTAAGTCAACTCGGGGTATTGATCGGGGTCTTTTCGTTGCGACAAGATCGACGCGTCGGGCGCGACGTCTTCGCGTTTGAGTTGCCGCCGCGCCCCCTCGCGAACGGAGAGCGCAGGACGTCCGTTCTGAAAGCGATAGTAGAAAAACGGCTCGGCGTGACCTGGATCGGCTGCTTGATTTTCGATGAACTCGTCGAGCAGTTCGAACTGCGCCGCAGCCTCTGTAAACTCGATTCGGTGTCGCAAAGGCTGCGGCCCGCGCGGGTAGTCGACGACCGCTTCGACCTGGGCACTCCCGGGTTTATTTCCCTTCCAGATCCATTCGCGAACTCCCCCACCGGTGCCGCGCAGCGGCGCCGTGAGTTTCGCAGCCGCCGCTCGCAGCAGGCCGACCGCCTCAATCAAGTTGGACTTCCCCGACCCGTTCGGGCCGATCAACACGTTGAGCGGGCGCATTTCGAGCCGAGCGGTTTCGGGGCCAAACGACAGCACGCCCCGCAACATCAATTCGTGAATGAGCAAAGGTTGATCTCCTGGGGAACACGCCCCAACATGTCGCTGATCGGCGTGGCCTGCCGCTGGAATTGGGGCAGGCCAACCCCGTGGATCAGACCCCGATCAGGCAAAACGTCGGCGTCGATCGCGACGAGGCGATGCCAACCCGACGCGGTACGGTCATCGCGCCAGCCGCATCCTTCAGTTCGAGAGCGCGAAATAACCACCGACCGTTTTGCGCGCCTGACCTGACGCATGCGCAAACCTGGGCGGTGCTTTTCGTATGATACGCCGCCCGGGCGCAGCCCGGCAAGCACCGCGTGCTGACCGGGCAAGAGTGCCCGGCCAGCCGCGCACGCGAACGGGGGCCGTCAGCGGGGTTTCAGGAACAGAATTCCCAACGGGGGCAGCGTCAGCGAGATGCTGTCGGCAAACCCGTGCTGCGAGATCGGCTCGCTGTACACCCCGCCGCCGTTGCCCAAATTGCTGCCGCCATAGACGGTGGCATCGCTGTTGAAGAGTTCGCCGTAGTACCCGGCGCGGGGTACGCCGATGCGGTAGCCCTGCCGGGGAACGGGCGTGAAATTGCAGGCGACGACGATGAAGTCGCCCGTGTCGCGGGCAAAACGAATGAAGCAGTACACGCTGTTGACCCAGTCGTCGCACTGGATCCAGCGAAACCCCTCGCCGCTGAAGTCGAGCTCGTGCAGCGCGCCGTAGGTGCAATGCAATTCGTTCAAATCGCGGACCAGGCTGCGCAGGCCGTCGTGATATTTGTGGCCGAACAGGGCCCAGTCAAGCTCGGCGGCGTCCTGCCATTCATGCCACTGGCCGAATTCGCCCCCCATGAACAGCAGCTTCTTGCCCGGCATGGCGTACTGGTAGCCGAACAACAACCGCAGGTTGGCGAACTTTTGCCAAAGGTCGCCGGGCATTTGCGCCAGCAGGGCCCCCTTGCCATGCACAACTTCATCGTGCGACAGCGGGAGCACGAAGTTTTCGGTAAAGGCATAGACCATGCGAAACGACAGGTCGTTCTGGTGATGCGTGCGATGGATCGGGTCGCGGGCCATATACTTCAGGGTGTCGTTCATCCAGCCCATGTCCCACTTCATGCTGAACCCGAGGCCGCCTGTATAAACCGGGCGCGATACGCCGCCCCACGCGGTCGATTCTTCGGCGATCGTCAGAATGCCCGGAAATTCGCCATGCATGACCGTATTCAGGTCCTTGAGGAACTGCACCGCCTCGAGGTTTTCGCGGCCGCCGTATTGATTAGGCACCCATTCGCCCGATTTGCGGGAATAGTCGAGGTACAACATCGAAGCGACCGCGTCGACGCGCAGGCCATCGATGTGGTACACGTCGAGCCAGAACCGCGCGCTCGACAGCAGGAAATTGCGGACCTCGTTGCGCCCGAAATTGAAAACGAGCGTGCCCCAGTCGGGGTGCGAACCCTGCCGCGGGTCGGCATGTTCGAACAGGCAGGTGCCATCGAACCGCGCCAGCCCGTGCGCATCGGTGGGAAAGTGCGCAGGAACCCAGTCGACCAGCACGCCGATGTTCGCCTGGTGGCAGTAATCGACGAATTCCATGAAGTCTTGCGGGGCGCCGAACCGGCTGGTGGGCGCGAAATAGCCAATCGTCTGATACCCCCAGGAACCGTCGAACGGGTGCTCGGTAATGGGCAACAACTGCAAATGCGTGTAACCCATGTCCTGCGCGTACTCGACCAGCGCACGGGCCAGCTCGCGGTAATTGAAAAACGTGCGCCCGTCGCGAGGGCGCTTCCACGAGGCCAGGTGCACTTCGTAAATGGAAATCGGGCGTTCCAGCCAATTCGTCATTTCACGCCGGCGGATCCAGGCCTGGTCTTGCCAGGCGTAATCGCCCAGATCGTGGACGATCGAGGCCGATTTGGGCCGGACCTCGGCGTAAAACGCGTAGGGATCGGCCTTCTGGTGCATCTGGCCCCAGCCGTCGCGAATGCCAAATTTGTACGCGGCACCCGTCCCCAGGCCGGCAATGAAACCGGTCCACACGCCGTCTTCCGCCGGCTGCAGCGGGTGCACGCCATGCGTCCAGCCATTGGCATCGCACAGCACGCTCACCTCGCGGGCATTCGGGGCCCACACGGCGAAGCGAGTACCCGTTGCGCCGGCGACCACGTCGCGATGCGCCCCCATTTTCGTGTACATCAGGCAGTGCATTCCCTGTCGCATTGAGCTCAGGTCAGCCTCCGAAAAGAGTGGGCGCTGGGAGAAAACCCGCTTGTCGCCGCCCCTCCACGGGATCGCGCGGCGGTGGTCGGCTCCTGTCTTGTTTGAAAATGGTTCCATTTCAGCGTGCTCTCCTGTTGCGCGTCAACCCCTGGCGAATCTTGGGCGGCTGTTCACGAGCGGGCGACGATCGGGCACCGGCGGCGGCGGGTTGTGGTGAACGCCCGGCAGGCGCAGGCCGCGGCGTGACAATGCGTCCGATCGGCGCGAGGATCGTCCTGCTCCTAGTTTCGGCATTCACCAGCCGGGCAATTGATTGCACCTGGCGGATCGCTCCGAACGGAAAGCTGCGCGGGATGCGTCGGAGACGGCCCAGGCGACGTCAATCTGCAACTGTTCCACAAATGTCAATTCTTCGGAATACACCAGCTTTTCCGGGGTGAAACGCTGTAATCCTGGAAATTGAGTCCGAATCGCTCAAGTTTCGCTGGGTTCCGCGCGCGAATTTGACCTAAACTTGTACGCAGGCGATGCTGTGCCAACAACGTCGCCTGCCTGCGACGCACCTGCTGACCACGACCTCCCTGATGTCACCGCCCGGAAGAATACAACTGTGAGTCGACTGCGTTTATTTGTACTGACGGCCGGCCCCCTGTTTCTGATCGCCGGTTCCATTGCGGCGACCACGCTGGGGGTTCAGCACCGCATCGAAACGCCCGCCGGGCAAAAATCTTCGCCGCCTGCCGAGCACAGCACGCCACCGCACGCCCCCCGTTCGACGGGCCTGAGCGGCGACTGCCGCACGGCTGCGGCCGCCCTGCTGAACCGCCTGCCAAACGGTTGTCACTGTATTGTGCGGGCGCCGTTCGTGCTGGCGGGCGATATCAGCGAACAACAACTCGACTGGATGTACCGCGATACGCTGGCGCCCACGGTCCTGGCGTTGAACCGCTGTTATTTTGACCACAAACCGGATTGCCCGATTCTGATCGTGATGCTGAGCGGCGATGCGCGGTTTCTTGAGGCGGCCGACGCTCTCGATCGCTGCCAGCCGCTGCGCTATGCCGGGTATTATGTACGGTCTGAGCGGCGGATCGTGCTGAACCTGGCCACCGGCTACGGCACCTTGGCGCACGAATTGACGCACGCGCTCGGCCAGACCGATTTTCCCGATATG
>JAJXXL010000122.1 GCA_021781115.1 Planctomycetota bacterium | reverse complement strand
ATGGCCTACATTGGCCATGAACCCGCCCGCGGCACACTCAAGTATCGCTGTCCGGCAAAACACGAAGGCTGGTCGTGCCCGATGTCAGAAGTTTGCAATGCGGGCAATACCTACGGCCAGCGCACACTCAGTCGTTGTGCCAGTGAGGATTTCGAGGAGGACGTTTTCGTTCCAGCCACAGCGGCGGCGGTTCCTGGCCATGTTTTTCTGGTTTTTGTGCTGCTTGAACAGCGATAACCTGATCCGGTTCCGCCACGCGAAATTCTCGCGCTCGTGTATCTGCCGGATGCGGAATTCGTCTTCCCGATAAGTCATGACCAGAATCCCGTGACACGAGTTCTCGATGCTCCCCTGACTGCGAATCGCCCGCGCAAAACGCTTCACGCCCATCGGTAGCTGAACGCCGCCGGAAATGCGGCCGGATTCAACGGCGATAGTACGCGGCGAAACAGGTCCTGGCGCGGTGCCCCATGCGGCAGGTCGAGCTCATTGCTCACGAACTCGAATTTCAAACGGGCCCATTCCGCAATCGCCGTGGGACCGCCAGCTCCGGCCATGACCGCCAGCTCGGCGATCACCAGCACGTTGTCCAGCGAGTGCAACCGATTGACCGAATTCCGCTGATCCTCAAGTCCGCGAACGTGCCGCGTCATGTTCTGCACACTGACCCGAGCCGATTTGGCCGCTACATCCGCGGTTGGGGGTTCTCGTCCTCCGTGCCTTGTGAAATGCTCGCATCACCCACGGAGAGTTGTACCGAGTCGTGGAGATAAGCGATAATTGCCCATATTAAGCAACTGCTTCAGCGTGTGCGCTGGCCCTGTCCCCAGGAGGCGACGCGCTTTTCTGCTATGACTTCGACGCAGTGGAGCGTCTGCAGCGCGGCCCGGCCGGGCTGGTGGTGCGATCCTCTGCGCGTGTACCGTTACACTCTGATCGTCATCACGTTCGTCGTGAAACTGCCGCAGGCGGAAAGACCGATCCCGAATGTCGAGTATTTCAGTATCAAGGATACAGGCTGCGTTCCTGGCGGGTGGGGCGCGGGGTGGCAGTGTCTGTGGCGTCCTTGGCTCTCGGTTCCTTCCCACCACTGCTATCGTGCGCCGACTCTTCGAACCGCCCGCGGCGGCGCGGTTCGTCGAACAGGTTGAAGAGAAAGGCGAGACGCAGTCATGATCGAAACGCCAGCCAACTCGGCCACGCAGGGAACCCGTGTCGGGCACGCGCCGTTTCTGTTCGAGACCCAGACCGACTGGGCGCGACGACCGGCTGGCTTCACTTGGCAGGAAGTCGCGGCCGTCGCGACCGACTCGCGCGATCGCGTCTTCGTCTTCAATCGGGGCCCGCACCCCGTGATGGTCTTCGACTCTGGCGGCGTGTTTCTGTTCTCGTGGGGCGAAGGGGCGTTCGCGCGGGCCCACGGGATTACGATCGGCCCGGACGATACGGTCTACTGTACCGACGACCTCGACCACACCATCAAGGCGTTTACTCCCGATGGCCGGCTGCTGATGACTCTTGGCACCAGTGGTCAGCCGGCCGACACCGGCGCGACAAGCATTGACTTTCGCACGATCTGCCACGAGGGGCCGCCGTTTTACTTTCCGACCAACGTCGCAATTTCGCCAGAGGGCGAGATTTTTGTGTCAGACGGCTACGGAAATGCCCGCGTTCACAAATTCGCGCCCAATGGCCGGCTACTGACGTCATGGGGCGCACCGGGCGACGGACCCGGTCAGTTCCGGGTGCCGCACGGAATCGCGATCGATCGCCACGGCACGGTTTGTGTCGCTGACCGTGAGAACAGTCGTATCCAGTTCTTCTCGCCGGCAGGGAAGTTTCTGTTTGAATGGACCGACATCGCGCGACCGTGTCAGGTCGTATTCGACGCCGCTGGCAACCTGTTCGTCGCGGAACTGGGTTATCGAGCGGGCATGTGGCCCGGCACGTCGGCTCCCTCGCCGGATGCAACCGGCGGGCGCATCAGCGTTTTCGACCCGCACGGCCAACGACTGGCTCGCTGGGGCGGCGGCGAAAACCCCACTGCGCCGGGCGACTTCTTCGCGCCGCACGACATCTGCATCGATTCGCATGGTGACATCTACGTGGCCGAGGTCGTGATGTCTGCAGGCGGCAATCGTGGCCTCGTCGCACCTGACTGCCACGCATTGCAAAAGTTCGTCCACCTGTGAGGCGCCATGTACCGAACGGAACTGACCACACAGACCTACGGCCCGCTGACCCCGGAGTTGGCGCCGGGTGAAGCCCTGCGAATCTTGACGGATGGACCGGCACGCACGATCGTGGAATCGGATTGCTTCGCGGGAATGTTGAACTTGACCACGCTCGGCCGAGAGCGTGCCGACACCTGAACGCAGCACGGCTTTGGAAAGGCAAGACCGATGAGAGCTTGGCGCTTTTATGGATTCGGCGATCTGCGACTCGACGATGTTCCACCGCCGGAAGTTCGGCCGCGGCACGTGATCGTCGAGCCCTTGTGCGTACAGCCGAGTGTCACCGAGGCGCAGCTCGCGTTTGGCATTCCAACGCTCGCCTACCATCGCGTCAAACG
>JAJXXL010000232.1 GCA_021781115.1 Planctomycetota bacterium | reverse complement strand
CGTGGTGCGTAACCCGCTTCCGCCGGGGTATGACGTGGTGGTGTGTTCGTTATTCCTGCATCATCTCGATGAGGAAACCGCGGTCGTCGTCCTGCGGCGCATGGCCGCGGCGGCCGAAAGAATGTCGCTCGTGAACGACCTGGCCCGAACCCGGCTGGGGTACATCCTGGCATTTGCGGCGACGCGGCTCCTGTCGCGATCGCCGGTGGTCCACCTCGACGGTCCGCTGTCGGTCGCCGGGGCGTACACTGCGGCTGAAGCCCTGGCACTGGCCGTTCGGGCGGGCTGGCGCGAGCCGGCGGTTGCCCGCCAATGGCCGCAGCGGTTCCTGCTCATTGGGAGACGCGCATGACCCCTGCCCCCGTCCTGAGCCTGGCTGCGGCCGTCACGCGGCCGTGGGACGCGATCGTGGTGGGCGCCGGACCGGCAGGCGCGCTCGCCGCGCGGCAAATGGCGCGGGGTGGAGCGCGCACATTGCTGGTCGAGCGCAAGGCGTTTCCGCGGCACAAGGTGTGCGGGGCGTGCCTGAACGGACATGCGCTGTCGACTTTGGCGGAAGTCGGTCTGGGCGATTTGCCCGCATCGCTGGGAGCGGTTTCCTTGCAGGAGCTGCGCTTGGCCACCCGGGGCGCCTGCGCCCGACTGAGGCTTACGATGGGCGTCGCGATTTCACGGGAGCTGTTTGACGCGGCCCTGGTTCAAGCAGCAATCGAGGCCGGCGCGGGGTTCCTGCCGGAAACAACAGCCCACGTCGAAGAATCCTGCGAATCAGCCAGGTCGGTCGTGCTGCAACATGAGGGCGACACCGGTCAAATCGCCGCGGCCGTCGTACTTGCCGCCGATGGTTTGGGACATGGTTGCCTTTCCTGGTTGCCGCAGTTTGATCGCACCGCGCGCGACGGGTCGCGAATCGGAGCTGGGTGCGGCGGTACACTCCATTCGGAGGCATACGAACCCGGCGTGATTTTCATGGCGGTGGGACGTTCGGGATATGCGGGGTTGGTTCGGGTGGAAGGCGGACGGCTGAATATCGCTGCCGCTCTTGACCGCCAATATGTCAGGCACACGGGGGGGATCGGGCCTGCGGTGGAAGAGATCATCCGTCAGGCGGGCTTTCCAGAAATCGCGGGGCTTGGTATGAATGACTGGCATGGAACTGCAGCGTTGACGCGCCGCAGTGGCCGAACAGCCGTACGCCGGTTATTGCTTCTGGGTGACGCGGCCGGTTACGTCGAGCCCTTTACGGGTGAAGGCATTGCCTGGGCGCTCGCTTCGGGGGCGTCGGTCGCCCGCACGGCGTTGCGTGGCATTTCTGGTTGGAGCTCGGGCCTGGAAACGGAATGGACGATGGCCCATGATCAAATCGTTGGCCGCAGACAGAGGCTGTGCCGCCTCATTGCCGCAGGGTTGCGAAATCGGTGGATGATTGGCGGCGCTGTGCGTCTGCTGGAGCAAATGCCGACCATGGCAACCCCGATTTTGCGCCGGCTTAACGCACCCGCACTGACCGGCACCCCGCCGGGTTGAGGCACTTCTTTTTCATCATCATGCCGCATGCCGACGGGTTCGGATGCGGCGCATGCTGCCGCATTTTTGCGCACTGCATTGCGGACGCTTCAAAATCGTCTTAGTGGTTGTTGCGCGGGCTCGTGGTTTTCGACGCACAGCGACTTGTAACCTGGTAAGGGTGGTTCAAAGCATGGGTTTGATGATTCTGGGAATGGGAACGGCTGTTCCCCCCTTCAGGATTTCGCAGGCCGACGCCGCCCAAGTGGCCCGGTTGTTTGCTGGCCCGACTGATGGCCAGGAACGCACGCTGGCGGCGTTGTACAGACGGACGGGCGTGGAAACCAGGCACAGTACGATTCTGCAAACGGAATCGGGGCCGGCCGGCGAACGGCAAACGTTTTTCCCCGGTGCAGCCAGCGCGCAGGACCGCGGCCCTTCGACCGCCGAGCGGATGCAGCAGTTCGATGCGGCCGCCGCGCCGCTCGCAATCGAGGCGGCGCAAAGGGCGCTGAACGAATCGGGCGTCGCGGCGGCCGAAATCACGCATCTTGTCACGGTGTCGTGCAGTGGGTTCAGCGCACCGGGGTTCGATTACGCACTGATCGGCGAACTGGGGCTACGGCGAGGCGTGGCACGCACGCACGTGGGTTTCATGGGGTGTCACGGCGCGCTCAATGGGTTGCGAGTGGCGCGCGCGTTCGCTGAATCAGACCCCGCAGCAAGAATACTCGTCTGCGCCGTCGAACTGTGCAGTCTGCACTATCGGTACGGGTGGGATCCTGAATCGCTGGTCGCCAACGCCCTCTTTTCAGACGGCGCCGCGGCGATTGTCGGTTCGGCACGAACGCCCGCCAACCAACCCGCGATCTTCGAGTTGCAATCAAACGGCTCGCACTGCGTGGAAGAAACGATCGACGCCATGACTTGGCGAGTGGGTAATCATGGATTTGAAATGACGCTGTCGGCCCGCGTGCCCGATCTCATCGTCGAGCATTTGCGTCCCTGGCTCGAACGCTGGCTGAACGACCACAAGCTGACGTTGGGAGAAATCGGTTCGTGGGCCGTGCACCCCGGCGGCCCGCGGATTTTGGGGGCCTGCCTGGAAGCCATTGGCCTCAACAAGGCGGCACTGACGGCCTCGCAACAGATTCTCTCCGAATTTGGCAATATGTCGTCACCAACGCTGCTGTTCATTCTCAATCGGCTCCGCATGACCGCCGCCCCGCTGCCATGCGTCGCCCTCGGGTTCGGCCCAGGTCTGACGATTGAAGCCGCCCTGTTCGGTGCACACGGCTCTTGCCTCGGCTGTTGAAGAGCAAACCGCGCCCCTGACACCGCTCCGTTTCGCTGGCGCTCAACTGCGCTCCGCCAGGCCCCTTCGGCGATGATGCCATTGTGCCATCTCGAAAGGGGCCTGACAGTCGGGCAGGCTGATGTTGGACGATTCTGCAAGCGCGGTTAGAATGCGAGCGCGAAATGCGGGTTGCGCGCGATCAACCCGCCCACGAGGGTGGTAGCGCCGCTAGCCAACGAGCGAGGAACAACAATGTCAAACGCATGGATCCAGAGCGCGGTCGCCCTATTGTTCGGCACGTGGCTGGCGTTGCCGGGTTGGGCTGAGGATATTGAAGAAGACCTTCCCCTGGGCAAAGTTCCCAAGCCGATCATGAAAACGGTGAAAGACCGGTTCCCCGACGCGAAGCCCGTGAGTGCCGTCTACGGCCAGGATAAAGAGGGGGCGTATTACGAAGTGGCGCTGCTCGTTAAACACGCTGCGCCCAAGCCAGCGAAAAAGGGAGAGATTCCTCCGCCCGACCGGCACATTTTTATCGTATTCGATGCGGCCGGCGTCGTCCATGAGATTTCGAAGGAGCTGGCGGTCAAGGACGTGCCCGAACCTGTCGCCAAGGCGATCAGCGGGAAGTTCCCGAAGTCGACCATCGAAATGGCGCTTGAGCAGGCTCACGAGACGCCGGGCGTGAAGCAAAAGCTCACCTTCGACCTGCTCGTCGCCAAGGCCGACAAGAAGAAGGTGCACCTGACGATCGATCCCAAGGGAAAGATTCTTAAGGAAGAAGCAGTGAAAGAGGAGAAAAAGTAGGCCGCCCGGCGCAAGGGGCGGCGTGCCGGGGCCGCGGCGGTTGCCACAGGCCACCCGTCAATGCCGGCCGTTGCCGGCGCGCTTCTTGGGTTGGGCGTGAAACTTCACATTGGCCAGGCCCAGGATGTGTTGCAGTTCGGCAGCCAGCGCGGGGTCGGCCGCGACCTTGACGTCGGGAGCCGGGGCGAGGACATATCGCTGGCGGGCTTCGGTGTTTTCGTCGTCGAACGACTCGACGACGAGTGCCACGTCGCACCGCCCGGGGTAGCGCCGCATGACGTCGCGCACGCGCTGCACGTCGTCTTCGCTATGCAGGCCGCGTTGAAATTTGACGGCGACCTGATCGGTGAATTTCTTGTCGGCCTGATCGAGCGTGAGCAGGTTGTTGACGATCAGGTTGGGTTCGCGGCCGCGGCGGTCGACGCGGCCCTCGATGAAGCAGATCATTTCGGCCTTGACGAAGTCGCCCAGGCGGGCGAAATCTTCGGGCCACATGATACACCGCACCGTCCCGGTGACGTCTTCAAAATCGAAGTTGGCATAGCGGGTGTGGCCGTTGCGGCTGGGCTTTTTGGTCGCGGCTTTTTTTACTGCCGAAATCATACCGCCCAGGCGGGCTTCGGTTTTGTCGCTCATCGTCGCCAAGTCGGAGGTGGTGTGTGTGGCGAAGGCCTGCAGTTTTCCGGCGAATTCCGTCAGAGGGTGCGAGGTCAGGTAAAACCCGAGCACTTCTTTTTCGGCGGCGAGTTTCTGGGCGTGCGTCATTTCGGGCATTTCAGGCAGGGTGGTTGCTGGGGGCCCGCCCTGAGGCTCGTCGGCCCCGCCAAACAGGCTGCGCTGGCCACTTTGACGATCGCGGTGCCGGCCCGCCGCCCCTTGCACAGCGCGTTCGACAACCGCCAGGTGCTGGGCGCGGTGTGGCCCGAGGCTGTCGAGCGCACCGGCCTTGATCAGGATTTCCAGCAGGCCCTTGGTGAGCTGGCGAGGGTCGACGCGTTCGGCGAGGTCGAAGATGTCGCGGTAGGGCCCGGCCGCCACACGCTGGTCGACGATCGCCTGGACCGCCTGCGCCCCGACGCCTTTGATCGCGCCCAGGCCGAAGGTCAGCTTGTCGCCGGAAACGCCGAATTCGACGTCTGACCGGTTGACGTCGGGCGGGAGCACGGCGATTTTCATGCGCCGGCAATCGTCAATGTGCTCGCAAATGCGGTCGGTGTCTTCCATACCGCATGACAGCAGGGCGGCCATGAATTCAACTGGGTAATGCGCCTTGAGGTAGGCGGTCTGGTAGGCGATGGCGGCGTATGCGGTCGAGTGCGATTTGTTGAAACCGTAGCCGGCAAATTTTTCGATCAATCCGAACAGGTTGGCGGCCTCGTCGGCCGCCATACCACGCTGCTGGGCGCCGTTGATGAATTCGATTCGATTTTTTTCAATGGTTTCGGCCTTCTTCTTGCTGATCGCCTTGATGCAAGCATAGGCTTTCGAGAGTTCGATGCCCCCCAGGCGGTTCAGGATCCGCATGACCTGTTCCTGGTAGACCATCACGCCATAGGTTTCGGCCAGGATTTCATCGACGACGGGGTGCAACACGGGCACGGGTTCGACGCCGTGCTTGACGTTGACGTAAGTCATGACCATGCCGCCCTCGAGCGGGCCGGGCCGGTACAGGGCCGAGGTGGCGATAATGTCGTTGAAGGCATCGGGCTTCATCTTGGTGAGCAGGTCGCGCATGCCCCCGCTTTCGAGCTGAAACACGCCCTTGGTTTCGCCCCGTTGCAGCAGTTGAAACGTTTTCAGATCGTCGACCGGCAACTGTTGCGGGTCGATGTCGATCTCGCGGTGCAGTTTCACATTCTTGACTGCTTTGTCGAGAATGGTGAGGTTGCGGAGCCCGAGGAAATCCATCTTCAGCAAGCCGGCTTTTTCGACTTCCGTCCACTGGGTCAGGATTTCGTCCTTGCCGCTGATCCGTTGCAGGGGCACATACTCGTCGAGCGGTTTGTCGCCGATGACGACGCCGGCGGCGTGCGTGCCCGCACTCTTGGCCAGCCCTTCGAGCCGCATGCCCACGTCAATCACCTCCTGAACGGCGGGATCCTGGTCGTAGGCAGCCTTGAGTTCGGCGCTGTCCTTGAGGGCATCGGCGAGCGAGATATGCAGCGTGTCGGGCACCGACTTGGCGATTTCATCGGCACGGTCGAGAGGCACGCCGAGGGCGCGGGCCACGTCGCGCACGACCGCCTTGGCCCGCAACGTGCCGAACGTGCCGATCTGGGCCACGTTTTCAGAGCCGTATTTTTCCTTCACGTAATTGAGCACGAGAGCCCGTCGGTCGCGGCAGAAGTCGATGTCGATATCAGGGGCTTCGGCGCGGTTCGGGTCGAGAAATCGTTCGAACAGCAGGTCATATTTGAGCGGGCAGACGTTGCTCAACCCCAGCGTATAGGCCACGAGCGCGCCGCAGGCCGAGCCGCGGGCCAGCGCCGGTATGCCGTTTTCGCGGGCGAACCGGGCAAAATCCCACACGATCAGAAAATAACTGGCAAACCCCATGCGGTTGATTACCCCCAGCTCGAATTCGAGCCGGGGCAGGGCCTCGGGCGGTACTTCGTCGCCATACCGCCATTTCAGGCCGGCCAGGCACAACTCGTGGAGGTAGTCGCCCACGGGCTTGTTATCTGGCGGAGTGAACACGGGAAAGTGGCGGGTTTTCAGATCAAGGTCGATCGCGACCTTGTCGGCGATTTCCTGACTCCGCGCGACGGCGGCTTCCTGACCCGGAAATGCCGCGTACATCTGTTCGGGCGAGCGGACGAAGAACTGGTCGCCCTCCATTTTCATGCGCTTCAGGTCACTGCGCAGCGCGTGGGTGTTTACGCAGAGCAGCACGTCGTGGGCCGCTGCGTCTTCTTGCTTTAGGTAGTGCGCGTCGTTGGTGGCCACGAGCGGCAAGCCCATGGAGTTGGCCAGGTCGATCGTGCCTTCGCCACACAACCGCTGAATTTCGAGGCCCGCGTTCTGAATCTCGAGGTAATAGTCATCGCCGAACAGCCGCTGATACCAGGCGACAACCTGGCGGGCTTCGTCGAACCGGTTGCCCAAAATCAGATTCGACAGCTCGCCCGCCGCGCACCCAGACAGGCAGATTAACCCTTCGTGGTGCTGTTCGAGCAGCTCTTTGTCGATGCGGGGCTTGTAGTAGAACCCATCGAGATAGGCATAAGACGCGAGCTTGATGAGGTTCTGAAACCCGCATCGATTTTTGGCCAGCAGGGTCAGGTGAAAGCTGGCTTCTTTCATGCGAGCGGCGTCGCGGCTTTTGCGGCTGGCCGGGGCGATATAGGCCTCGTACCCCAAAATCGGGTTAATTCCGGCGTCTTTGGCCTTGGTGTAGAACTCCAGCGCGCCGTAGAGGTTGCCGTGGTCAGTCACCGCAAGGGCCGTCATGCCCAGTTCCTTCGTGCGGGCGATCAGGTCGGGAATGCGGCTGGCCCCGTCGAGCAGGCTGTAGTGGGTGTGGCAATGCAAATGGGCAAACGGGCGAGAAGCTGTCGCTGTCATGGTGCATCCTGGGCAAAAGAACACCGCCCCGCTTTGTACGGTTTGCGGTGCGACGGGCCACTGAGACGCATGCAAGAGCTCGCCCAAGTCGGCCCTGCGGCGAAGCCAGCCCCCGGCGCACTGCGCGGGGCGAGGTAATAGTTCGCCAGCGGAACTCGCGGCGATTTTACCAAGTTCGGCGGCTTATGCGAACAAGTCGATCAATTGCCCGGCCGGCGCCGCACCGCTGATTGTCGGTTGCACCGTTGCGCCGCCGGTCACAGCCGGGCCACCCAGCCCCTGCTGCATGGCGGCGACCGCCTGCGAAAGGTAGTTCTGCACGTTATTTTGCAATTCGTCGTTCGTGCCGCCGTTGTCGATGATCTGGTTCAGCCCGTCGATCACGCCCTGTTGTTGTGAAACTGGAACGCCCAGGTTTTGCATGGCGCCGGCGATATTTTTGCTCAACCGCTGGCCGATTTCGCGGGGGGACTTGTTGTGGCTAAATGCATCGTTGACCGACTGCAGAAACAACTGCTGCAACTGCTTGGCCTGCGGCGATGTCAGCGATGTCGGTTTCGCGATCGCTGACACCGATGGCGACGCAGCA
This sequence comes from Planctomycetota bacterium, assembly GCA_021781115.1. Taxonomy (GTDB): domain Bacteria; phylum Planctomycetota; class Planctomycetia; order Planctomycetales; family Planctomycetaceae; genus JAJXXL01. The sequence continues at coordinate 2,746 of JAJXXL010000232.1, read as the reverse complement.
ATCGCTTGCGAATAACTGCCCGGAATCGGAAATCCTACGCCGCCGACGAGCATCTGTGCACCCGCAAAAAAGAGAAGTTTCACCTGCGGCTCAACCGGTCAGCCCCGTGATCAATAACGGGCCAGCCGCCGTATGAATCTTGATCGGCCGGTCGTCCCCCGCAACTTGAGAAAAACCGTTACAACCGGTACGGTGTGCGCAGCCCGATTCTTTGGCGCGCCGGTGACATTCTCGCATTTCGCGAAATCCGACGTGGTCGTGCAGTACGTTGCTCTTCAGGCAGCGCGAGGCTGCGCGGCGGGGTCGCCAAGGGTGGCGGCGAAGGGAACCGTTGGCGGGTCGATCTCCGGGGTCGGATTGCCTGATTTTGCACAGACCGGGGCCCGTTCGAGAGATTCGGGCAGCCGCCAAGCAATGCGGGCGAGCGGGCCGAACGGCATGCCGAGGTAACCGGGCACGCGTGCCTGATATTCGCGGTACGTGTCGCCAAGGTAGTACTCGAGTCGCCGATCTTTGAGCCAACTGCCCATGAAGATGTAGGCGGTCCAGCTTAGGGTAAGCAAGGCGCGGTCGAGCGTCATCAACGGAACGAACCACAGCAACCCCAGGAAACTGAGGTAAACCGGGTGCCTGAGCCAGTGGTACGCTCCTCGCGGTCGAAACAGGCGGGGTTTGGCTGGCCGCCGCCGAACCCAGTTCCACCAGGGGGTGAAGCCGGTCTGGTAGCCCAGGCCATTCAGATGGAGGCTGTACAACAGGGCCGCCCAACTGGCCAGGAATGCGGCTTGTACGGCGGTGCAGCGCGCGCTGGTTAGCTGCCAGAACACAATCGGGCTCGATTGCCAGGCCGCAATCGTGAGCAGCAAACTGCCACACGTGACGCAGCAGAAAAAGCAGCCGTAAAATGCGGGCCCGATGATGGCCCCCAACCGCTCACGAATGGTAGGGTGCAGCAGCACACTATGCGGCGCGGCGAACTGCACGGCCAGCAGCAGGTCGATCGCCAGATTGCCCGACTTGGCGACGGGGGCCGCTGGGCCGCTCAGGAATTGGAACAGGTACGCGACGGTGACAATGAACAGCAGGTGCGTGAGCACGCCGAACGCGATCCCGAGTTGTCGATGCAGCATGGCGCGCTCCGCACGCGAAATCGGCCGGCTCAGCGAGTTTTCGTCGATCGTGCGATGAAACATCCATATTGCATCGCACCGGTGTTGTACGCCCGCAGAATGGTTTCAAACCGCTCGAGAAAGCAGGTCATATCGCGGCCGAACGGCAGAGCCAGCCAGCGCACACCGCTGCGGCGAATGCGGCGCAGGCAGATTTCCCAGGTTTGCGAAACGCGAGATGTCCAGTCGTGCACGCCTTCCACGACCAGACCGGCGTCCTGCATCCATTGCACGTAGTCGGCTCGGGTGCCCAGCGACGGGCACAGAAAGCCCTCGCAAACATCGTACACCTGCTGGGCGTGGTCGCCCTGCTGAGGGGTGTCGCCAGCCAGCCAGGCACAAATTGCCACACGCCCGCCCGGTTTAATCCATTCGGCGGCACGCTGAAAAAACCGGGGTTTGTCGAACAGGTGTTCGGTGCATTCGATGCTCCACACCAAGTCGAACGCTGCCGCGGGAAATGACACGATTTCGGCATCGACGCGGCGAAACTCGGTTTGAGCGGCAGCTCCATGCCAGCGGCTCGCGCATTCCGCCCACACCCGCTGCATCCGGCTAACGGTAATGCCCGTGACATGGCAATTCATGGCTCGTGCGAGATGAATCGACGACCCCCCCATGCCGCACCCGACGTCGAGCACGCGCTGCCCGGGCTCGACGGCCGCCAGCCGGGCCATCGTTTCGGTGAGCCGCAATTGAGCACGTCGCGGCGATTCGGCGGCGTCCCACAGGCCATGGTGAATGTGACGCCCCCACAGTAGGCGGTAAAACAGGGTTGCCAGATCGTAATGCGTGCGGATCGCGTCTTTACTGACGGTGGGGCAGACAATCATTTTGGGGCTTTCGCAGGTTGCTCGCCGTCGACTTGTTGAATCGTTTGTTTCTCGTTGGCACGTGCGTCTTCAGCGCGAATCCAGATATCGGCCCAGATGATGAGCTGATCGGCCACGCCAATCGTCCCCAACGCCATGCTGTACGGCTTGATGCCGAAATGCGACTGCAAAATGGGAAATTTTCCATGCAGGCGGATCATATCATCGATCGCCTCGGCTTGCACGACCACCGATAACTTGCGCGATACGCCGTGCAATTCGAAATCGCCCGTGAGACGATATTCGGTGGGCGAATTTGGCTTCTTTTTGAGAATGGGAATGGCCGATTCGAGTTCAAACCGCGCTGTGGGGAATTTTGCCGTGCTCAGCACGTCTGGGCCGCGCATGTTGGCGGTGACTTTCTCGCGCGTTGATTCAACGACTTCGCCCTGCAAGCCAACATACTCGCGAGCCTCAAGTTCATCGGCTGTGAACGATTTCATGTCGAATACGATCAGCCCCGCTTCGTTCGTCGCTCCCAGCCAGATGACGCCGGTTTTAATTCGCCCCGCGACGCCATGTTCATGGCCCAGGCCAGTTTTGCCCACGTGCACATACACGCGGCTGCGGTCGGTGTCGAGGTCGCCCACACGGCCCTTGAACGCCGCCGCTCTGGGGGCGGCCTTCGCCCGCCCGCGGTCCTTCGATTGCGCGTGCCCCGTTCGCACGTCGGGCCAAATTGCCAGCGCTGCCAGTGCAACGGAC
>JAJXXL010000018.1 GCA_021781115.1 Planctomycetota bacterium | reverse complement strand
ACGCCCGAGCCCGCGGCGTCGTCAGGGGCAGCGTCATTTACAACTGCCAGCAGTACAACCGGTTGCGCCACGGCTGACGCAGCCGCGGCCGAATCGCGCGTGGCCCAACGGCCGGTCTCAAACGCCGGCAGCAGCACCCCATGAATGCCGCCCCGGCATTCAAAGTCGCTGTCGAATTGATCCTGGCGCATGACAAATCGTGGGGGGTTTGTTTTGCACGCCGCCGGCCCTGAACACGGTGGCCGGCCGGCGGTGCCTTTTCCACCTCACCCGTGCGGAATATGATTGCGCCCGCCCCGCGGGAGCAGGCGTTCCAACGCGGGCTGTTACGATTCGCTCTGCCCAAATGGAATTGTCGCCGCCATGAAACCCTCCTTCCCGCTCAGCCGCATCCTGTACTGCGTCGCCGCCCTCGGCGCCAGTGCCGTGTCGAGTTACGCCGTTGCCGAAGATTGGGGCCTCTACTCCATCGTGCCGGTCAGTGCACCAGCGCTCGTTCTCGAAGCCGTCGATTCGGAACCGGCTGAGGGCACGACGGTGTCGCTGGGCAAGCCCACGGCGGCGGCGAACCAGAAATGGGCCGTCGTGCCGAAGGGCGACAATTTCTATTCGATCAAACCCTCGTCGAGTTCCAACCTGGTGATCGCGGCGGCAAAGGGCAGCGCCCAGAACGGCGCCGCCATCGTGCTGGAAACCGACAGCGGCCAACCGTGGCAGCTCTGGGCCTTGAACAAGCAGGACAACGGCAGCTACACGCTCACGCCCCGGCATGCGCCCGGGAAAGGCCTTGATGATTTCGGCGGCAACACGAAACCCGGCGCCCGGCTGGATTTGTGGGAGAACAAAGCGGGCGACAGGCACCTGCAATGGTTCATCAAGCCTCGCGCCGGCAGCCCCGCTCCGAGCGCCGCTGCCGAAAATGGGCGGGCGGCGTACGTCGCGCCGGCCATCAAGCCAGCCGACGTGCTGTCCGGCGTTACGAAGCAATGCGCATTGACGACCAGCGCAATCTTTCCCGGCACCGTGCGCGACGTCACGGTCTTCATCCCGGCGCAATACGATGGCTCGAAGCCGGCGTGTGTTTACGTCAAAACCGATGGCTACAACCCGAAAGAAAAGGAGTTGCTGGAAACGCTGATCGCCACCCGCGAAATGCCTGTGACGATTGGCGTATTCGTCAGGCCGGGCGAGTTGCCCGCGCCGATGAAGGGTACCCTGGGACGCCGCAATCGCTGCTTTGAATACGATGGCGTGAGCGATAACAACGTCCGATTTCTCGTCGACGAGCTGCTGCCGTTTGTGGCCAAAGAGTTTGACCTGAAATTATCGACCGACGGCAATGATCGCTGTATTTCGGGCGGCAGCAGCGGCGGTATTGCCGCGTTCACTGCAGCCTGGCAACGCCCGGATGCGTTCAGCCGCGTCTATGCCGCCAGCGGCAGCTTCGTGGCGTTTCGCGGCGGCCATGAGTACCCCACGCTCGTGCGCAAATTCGAAGCCAGGCCGATTCGGGCTTACCTGACAACGGGCATGCGCGACATGGAAAACTGCGCTGGCGACTGGTTTCTGCTGGATCAGGAAATGGACAAGGCCCTCAAGTTTTCGGATTACGATTACGTCTTTCGCACCATCGACGGCGGGCACGTCGCGGGTTATATGGACTACTTTCAGGAGGCGATGGCGTACCTCTGGAAAGGCTGGCCCGAACGCGTGAAAGCCGGCGGCAATGCGCCGCGTGCAAGGGACGTGCTGCTGCCCGATGAATCCTGGCAGTTGCTGGCCGAGGGATACAAGCGCGTCGGTAGCGCCGCCTGTAATGCCGCGGGCGAGGTCTTCTTTGCCGATCCTGGAGACAACAAAATCCACCGGATTGATCTCGACGGTAAAGTCACCCCGTTCGTGGCGGACGCCGGGCGGGCCAACGGCCTCACCGTGGGGGCAGACGGTCGGCTCTATACCGTCTCGAGCCAGACGGGCAAGATCATGAGCTATGACGCCACCGGAACAGCCAGTGTTGTGCTCGACGGCCTGCGGGGTCATTCGATTCTCGCGACGCCGAACGGTGGGCTGTACGTCACCTGCAACAGCGATGCCGCCGAGGAATCGGGCTCGGTATGGCATGTCACAGATCGCAACAAGACCCTGGTCGATTCCGGCCTGAAACATGCCACCGGCCTGGCCTACCGCCCCGATCAGTGGTTGTTGTCGGTCGCCGATGGACATTCCCGATGGGCCTACAGCTACCAGATGCACCCCGAGGGGGCGCTGTCAAACAAGGAGCGTTTTTTCTGGCTGCACGTGGCCGATTGGCAAGACGACGCGGGGGCCGAGTCGATCTGTTACGCCCAGGAAGGCCAGATGTTTGTAGGCACGCACGCGGGAATCCAGGTGTGTGCCGACGATGGCCCGACCCAGGTGATTCTGCCCCTGCCCGACCGCAGTTCCGTCGCCGGCGTTTGTCTCGGCGGGCGCGACCTCAACACACTCTTCGCCTTGAGCGGCGGCAAAGTCTGGATCCGCAAAGTGAAGGTCCACGCGCTGGGGGCATTTACGCCGTGGCTGAAAGTCGCCGGAA